>JABLXR010000021.1 GCA_013178015.1 Anaerolineae bacterium | reverse complement strand
ATGGGGAGAGTGGGGGATGGGCATCCCTTTCCCCGGCTTGTGTCCCATGAGCGCAGATACCGCTGCTAGGCGCACCGAGACCAGTCGGGATCATGCGGACTTGGCAGGCAATGATGCGACTGGCCCCACTTACCTGGTGATCGGTTCTGGGGTAAGCTGGAGAGGAGTTCCAGGGCCCATCCCTTCGTCTTGGAGTGAATGCATGAAAGACGTACGCGTGGCCGCGGTTCAGTTCGAGCACGCGCCCGGCGACAAGGAGGCCAACCTGGCCAAGGTGCGCGCCTTCACCGCCGAGGCGGCCCAGCGACAGGTGCAGATACTGGCCTTCCCCGAGTGCTGCCTCACCGGCTACTGGCACCTCCGTCACCTCTCCCGCCAGGAGCTCCTCGAGCTGGCGGAGCCCGTCTTCGAGGGGCCGTCATCGCAGGAGCTGCTCGCCCTATCTCGCAGGTATGGGCTGACGGTGGGAGCGGGCTTGATAGAGCTGGCCGACGACGGTACCCTCTACAACACCTACGTGGTGGCCATGCCCGATGGGCAGATGCGCCGGCACCGGAAGATCCACGCTTTCATCAGCGCTTACGTCTCCTCCGGCTCCGAGTACACTGTGTTCGACACCCCCCACGGCTGTCGGGTGGGAGTGCTCATTTGCTACGACAACAACATCGGGGAGAACGTGCGCATCACCGCCCTCAAGGGTGCCGAGGTGCTCCTGGCGCCCCATCAGACGGGGGGCTGCGCCCTCAAGGACCCGCACACCATGGGCCGGGTGGACCGGGCCCTCTGGGACAACCGGGAGGCCGATCCGGAGGCCATAGAGGCCGAGTTTCGGGGCCCCAAAGGCCGGCAGTGGCTGATGCGGTGGCTACCGGCCCGAGCCCACGACAACGGCCTCTTCTTGGTGTTCGCCAACGGCGTGGGGGTGGACGATGACGAGATCCGCACCGGCAACTCGATGATCCTCGACCCTTACGGCCGCATTCTGGCGGAGACGTGGAAGGCCCGCGACGAGATGGTGGTGGCCGACCTGGACGCCTCCTTGCGGGACCAGTGCACCGGGTTGCGCTGGATGCGCACGCGCCGCCCGGAGCTGTACGGCCCGCTGGTGGAGCGCACCGGGATGGAGACCGACACTCGCTCGTTGCGCTTCAGCGCCATGTAGACGGGACAGGCGGCTGAACCCGAGCGCACGAGCGGCAGCGATTCCCGCCCCGGCGATCAAGCAGCTATAATGCTCGCAGCCGTTATTGCTGCCCTTCTTAGGGTGCGCATGCAGCCGACTGGGGGAGCCGGGACCCATGAGTGCGAGAACGGAGCTTCTGGCGCGTGACCTGCAGGACCTGAGGCGGCAGTACCTCAAGCTCCTGATCGTGGTGGGGGCGGTACTGGTCTGGTCGGCGGCCATGCGGTTCTTCTCCCACGACAGCCGCTGGGAGCGGACCTGGCCCGTCCTCGTTGCCGTGCTGGCCGCGGTGGTGTTGGGAGGCGCGCTCCTCCGGCGGCACTTCGGCTGGGCGGCCCTCGCGGTGACCCTCTGCTTGTCCACCGCCGTCCTGCTGGAGGTGCACCTCGTCGGCGGCGTTCTGTCACTGGCCATGCTTCCGGCCCTGGTGGTGCTGGTCTCGGCCATGTCCGCGCCGCTGACCCTGCTCACGGGGGGCTACCTTGCCCTGGGCCTCCTCCTCCAGGCCCGGCTAGGCCCGCCCGGCGGCCTCCCGCTGGAAGCATCTCTGGCCAGCGTTCTCCTGGTGTCTGCCGCCAGCCTGGCGTCTTCTCATCAGTTCCAGACCGCCTTCTCCTGGGCTCGCTCCGCCGCCCACCGGGCCGAGAAGGCGGCGGCCGATTCGCAGGATCGTCGGAGGGAGGCGATCAAGGCTGTCACTGCCATGAGGAACGCCTACTACCTTCTCGAGCGCACCAACCACGCTTTGGCCCAGACTCAGGCGGAGTTGGTGGAGGCTCGCCGGCTCAAGACCGAGTTCGTCAACATGGTCAGCCATGAGCTCCGGGCTCCCCTCAACTACATCGTGGGCTTCAGCGAGCTCATGGTGAACAGCCCCGAGGTCTACAGCACCCAGCCCTGGCCACCCCGCCTGCTCCAGGACCTGACCGAGATCTACCGCAGTAGCAGTCACCTCTCCCGGCTGATAGACGACATCCTGGACCTGGCCCAGATCGAAGCCCACCGGCTGCTTCTCAGGCGCGAGTACTGCGACCTGGCGACCGTGGCGCGCGAGGCGGCCAGCATCGTTCGCCCCTGGCAGGAACGCAAAGGGCTAGCGCTGGAAGAGCACTACGAGGACGACCTCCCTCCTCTCTACCTGGACCGGACTCGGGTGCGCCAGGTGGTCCTGAATCTGCTCAACAACGCCGTCCGCTTCACCGACGAGGGGAAGATCACCCTTCGGGTGTACCGCCACCGGGGCGAGGTACTCCTCAGCGTGTCCGACACCGGCCCCGGCATCCCTGAAGACAAGCTTGACCGCATCTTCGAGGAGTTCGTGCGCCTGGATGCCCCCGGCGGCCGGCCGGTAGAGGGCACAGGCCTGGGTCTGGCCATCTCTCGCCGGCTGGTGCAGATGCATGGGGGTCGTGTCTGGGCTACCAGCCAGGTGGGTCGAGGTAGCACCTTCTTCGTCAGTTTCGCCCCGGCTAGCCAAGAAGCAGTGCCCGCCACTCGCGGCATCCCGCCGTCGTACTGGGAAGAGCTGCAGAAGCAGGGGCTGAGCCGGGACATACTGCTTTGCCTGGGTCGGGAGGAGGTCCGGGCCTCCCTGGCCGAGGAGCTCCCCGAGTACGATGTGGTGCTGGGCCACGCGTCTGCCGTTGCCTCCGCGGTGAGAGAGCTTCGGCCTCGAGCGGTGGTGGTGGACCAAAGGGACACCAACCCAGAGGAGGTGCGGGACCTGCTGGACGAGGTGCCGGACGACGTGCCGGTGGTCTCCCTATCGCTGCACGGAAGCGGCGAGGACAGACTGGAGGGAACGGAGGCCCACCTGGTCAAGCCGGTGAGTCGGGCCCGCCTGCTGGAGACCCTGGCGCGGGTCTGCCCCGGGGCCGAAGAAGTGCTGGTGGTAGACGACGATCCCCGCATGCAGCGCTTCATCAGGGCCACCCTCGAGTCGGCCGACCGGCGTTACCGGGTGTACGCGGTGGGCTCGGCTGCCGAGGCCCTGCAGAGGGTGCGCCTGGGTAGCACCCACGTCATCCTGCTCGACCTTCGCCTCCCGGACATGGACGGCACGGACCTGCTGCGGCTACTGCGCCGGGACGGAGCCCTGAAACAGGTGCCAGTGATCACCGTATCGGCCGTGGTGAACCCGGGTGAGGACCTGAGCGAAAGCAGGGAGACGTTCGCCGTGTCCTGCAAGCGGCGGCTGGGCAAGCCACAGGTGATGCAGCTTCTCAGGACCAGCTTGGACGAGATCCCCCCGCGTCGGCACTGGGAAGAACTCGAGCCAGAGCCTGCAGCAGGCGGGGGCGGGTGACGGGCTTGCGGATGAACTCCCGGGCCCCGAGGGTGAGGGCCAGCTCCGGGTCCTTCCATACCGAACAGACGATGACGGGGATGGGACGGGTCTCGGGGGTGGACTGCAACTGCTGGAGCACTTCCCAGCCGTCCACGCCGGGCATGAGCACGTCCAGCACGATCACGTCGGGACGGATCTGGCTGGCCTCTTCGACGGCGCGGGCTGCGTCATGTACCGCGATCACCTTCACCGCGTGGCCCTGGACGCACCGGCGCAGCAACTGGTTGGCCAGCGGTTCGTCGTCTATGAGCAGGAGGAGCGAGGGACGCCGGGCGGGGAAGGCGCATACGACCGAGCCTCGGCCGGCTGCCTCTACCCGTCCTAGGCTTAGCTCCGCCAGGTAGTTGCACTCCTGCAGCAGGTCGGCATCGAGCGGGAGGGCTTCTCTGCCTTGCACGGTGAAGCGGAAGATCACCTCGTCTCCCACGGACGTCAGCTCCGCCCGGACGGCGGTGCCCGTGCCCAGGGGGGCCAACTCGCTCAGAATGCGGGCCAGCACCTGTCGCAGAGTCACGCGGTCGGCGTAGACGGGCAGGGAGTGCTCCGGGAGTTGCAGGGCGGCCTCGCAGTCTCGATAGCGCTGACGGAGGATGAGGGCCAGCTGGTACAACACCTGTCGGGCGTCCAGCTCCGTGGGGGAGACCTCGAGGGCATCGGCGGCGCGGCGGAAAGCGTCGGCGCCCTGCCCGTCGTCGGGCTGTCCTAGCCTGTCGCTCAGCAGGGCGGCGAGGGCGGCGATGCCGCGGCTCTGCTCGCGGCGGACCTGCCTCTCGCTCAGGCCCATGTGGTCCTGCACCTGGACGGGAGTTCGCTGCTCTACGAAGCGCAGCCAGAGTGCCTGCCACGGGCGCCAGGCCGGATCGTCGGGAGGAGTGGCGTCGGGCGGCTTGAGGTGGCCGATCTCGTCCAGCAGCAGTTGCCGCAGTGCCTCGCCCCGCTGTAGACCTTCTGTAGCTGCCAGGCTGGCGAGGGGGTGGCCGTGCAGGTAGGTGCTGTCGTTCAGGTGCGACAGGAGGTCGTGGACCTGTTCCTCTGACACGACGTTCACATCATCTCCCTGGGGGCGCCCGGCATGGCCGGCGGTTGGCCGCATCTCGGCCGCCACATCGTTGTGGCGTGCTCTACAATAGAATCACGATCGGTGTCTCGCTGCAAGGCTGGCGGGAGCACGGTTGCGGGCCTGAGCGGCCCTTCAGCGCTGTCAGACCCGGCCCGCATCCGGCCTCCCGGCGGTCGGTTCCTGCCTAGCCACCTAAGGAGGAAGGGAAATGAGACGTCTGACCAGAAGGCACGTGCTGCAGCTGACAGGAGGCGCTGCCCTAGCGGGCGCACTGGCCGCCTGCGCCGGCGCCACGCCGGCCCCGAGCGGCGAGGCGGCACCCGGGGCCGAGGAGGTCAAAGCGGCACCGCCGGCGGCCGGTGAGCAGGTCGAACTGCGTTACATCAAGCTGGCCATGGACCGGGATGTGGAAGTCTACTTCACCGAGACTGCCATACCCTCGTTCCATGAGGCCAACCCGGGCTACAAGGTCACGGTTGACATGAGCGACTGGGATCACTTAGGTGAGAAGCTCATGACCAGCTTCGCCGGCGGACTGCCAGTAGACCTCGTGGAGACGGGTAGTGACTGGGTAGGGCCCTACGCCGCACGGAAGCAGTTTCTGCCCCTTGACGACATGATCGCCTCCGATTATCAGGATGAGATCGAAGACTTCTACGCGGACATGGTGGACATCTCCCGCTACAAGGGCAGCCTCATGGGGTTACCACATATTCTGGACATCCGGACGCTCTGCTATCGCAAGGACTATTTCGAGGAGGTCGGACTCGACCCGGAAGAGGGGCCTGACACCTGGGACGACTTGGTTGAATATGCCACCAAGCTTGTCCAGTATGATGGCGACAACATCAAGCGGGCGGGCTATCTCATGGCAGCCGGTGACCCCACGCACGCGACATTTGAGTACTGGTACCTGCTGGTGCAGAACGGGACGGACGTGGTTGTCCCCTGGGGTAGCTGGGATCCGAACGACGTCAAGGTGGACTCGCCGGAGTCGCACGAGGCGCTACAGTTCCTGGTGGACCTGATCAACAAGCACAGGGTCTGTCCCGTCACCGGCATGACCACGCAGAACCCGGACCTGAACGCGCTCGCGGAGGGGATCACGGGAATGTCGGCCAATGGTTCCGCCGTTGTAGGCAACTTCAAGCGCTATGCCCCCGACAGGCTGGAGTTCCTGGGCGTGGGCAAGCCGACAATGAAGAAGGAGCGCAAGCACTACGCCTGCCCCAACGTGCACTGCATCGGCGTCAATACCAAAGACGCCGAGGGTGCCTGGAAGCTTCTGAAGCACATTGTGTCCAAGGAAACCATCACAGGCATGCTCTCACCAGAGAATTACACACCCCCGCGGCGATCTATCGCCGCTGAAGCTGAGTACATGCAGGATCCGCTGCTGAAGGCGTTCCAGGCCATCCCCGAGAATGGCTGGGGTACCACCACCCCGCAGGCGACCGAGTGGCCTACCCTGGAGAACATCGGCCATTACGTCCAGGCGGCTCTGCGCCTGGAGATGACGGTAGAGGAAGCTCTGGCGAAGGCGGCAGAAGACACGCGACGCAAGATCGCTGAGCTGGTGGAAGCCACCGGCGCCTGATGAAGCGTTGTGTCCGGAACGCCTCTCTCCGGCCGAGCCGAAGGGGGGCGTTCGTCTCGATTCTGGGTGCATGCTGGCAAGCACCGGTGTGTACATGGCACAGGAAGGTACAGTGGCAGCAGCAATGGGGTCGCGGAAGAAGCGGGTGGGACTGACGCAGCAGGAGAAGGCTGCCATTGTCTTCGTCGCTCCCCTGCTCTTCTTCCTCACCGTGTACTGGATCGCCCCGGCGCTCTCGTCCCTCTACTTCAGCCTGACGAACTACAGCGTGGTCCTCGCCACCAAGTGGGTGGGGGTCACCAACTTCAGTCGGCTGACGGGAGACGTGCTCTTCTGGCGCTCCCTGAAGAATTCGGCGTACTTCACCCTGGGCAACATCCCCTTCTCCATCGGCATCGGCTTGTTGTTGGCCATCACTGTCAACTCAGCCATCCGCATGCGCCATATGTTCCGTGTGGTGTTCTACCTGCCCATGGTCACGTCCAGCATAGCCCTGTCCATGGTCTGGCTATGGCTGCTAGACCCGCACTTTGGTCTTATCAATGCCCTCCTCCGCGTCATTGGCATCCCGGCCCAGCAGTGGCTCCAGAGCACCAGTCAGGCCATGCCCTCCATTGTGCTCATGAGCGTCTGGGGCGGGGTGGGCGGAACGATGATCATCTACCTGGCAGGGTTACAGGGCATCCCCGAGAGCCTGTACGAGGCGGCCAGAGTGGACGGCGCTGGCCGCTGGCAGTGCTTTCGCTTCGTCACCATCCCCAGCCTTCAGCCTGTGACCCTGTATCTGCTGGTGACCAGCATCATCGGCTCGTTCCAGATATTCGGTCCCATCTACGCCATGACCGATGGGGGCCCCGCCTTCGCCACCACGACCATCGTGCACCAGATCTACATCAACGGTTTCCGCTACTTCAACATGGGGTACGCTGCCGCCCAGTCCTGGGTGCTGTTCGTTATCCTTCTGGGGCTGTCCATAGTGAACCTGCGGCTTCAGGTCTATGGCTTCGTCTCCGACTAACGCGATATGGGTGCGCGCATGACAACGGACGTCACCAGAGCCGGCGCGATCGTGTCTCAGGACCGGGTGGCCGCGCCGGCTAGATGGCTTCGGACCGCATCGCGCCTGCTGGGATACCTGGCGCTCGGCACTGCTGCCTTGTCCATGCTCATACCTTTCATCTGGATGATCTTCACCTCCTTCAAGCCCCGACACGTCATCTTCCAGATGCCGCCCGTGATCTGGACCACCGAGTACACTGTCGAGCACTACGTCGTTGCAGTGACCAAGGGCAACTTCGACATCTATTTCAAGAACAGCTTCATCGTCTCCGGCTTCACCACATTGATCACGCTGCTGTTGGTGAGCATGGCTGGTTATGCCTTCGCTCGGCTGCACTGGCGGGGACGGGACGCTGTGTTCATGGTGGTGCTCGCCACTGCCATGCTTCCCGGTCTCATTGCGCTCATACCTACCTTCCTCATCGTAAAGTACACTCCCCTGGCGGGAGGGAACGATATACTGGGCCGTGGCGGCGTCGGCTGGCTCGACTCGTACCCAGGGCTAATCTTCCCAGCAGTCGGAGGCGGGTTCAGCGTCTTCCTGGTGCGGCAGTTCTTCAGCACCTTGCCCCGGGAGCTGGAGGATGCGGCTCGGGTGGACGGCTGCAGCGAGTACCGCATCTATAGCCAGATCATCATGCCTCTGTCCAAGCCGGTGCTGGCTGTAGTCTCGATCTTCACCTTCCAGGCGTCCTGGAACGACTTCCTGTGGCCCCTGGTCATTATCCAGAGCGACCGCATGCGCACCATCCAACTGGGCCTCACCCTGTTCCGGTCTCAACACAACGTGGAGTGGGGCGTGCTCATGGCCGGTACGACCCTGGCCACGGCCCCGACCGTGACTCTGTTCCTGCTGGCCCAGCGCTACTTCGTTCAGGGTATCGCTTTGACCGGAATCAAGGGCTGAGCTTCGCTGACCACGACAGACCGGGGGCAAGGCTCTCGCTCGCCTGGCCCGACTGCGCAACCGCACCTGGGAACTGTTGCGGTGGTAGGGGGCAGTCAGTGGCTCTTGGGAGCCGCCTCGGCATACACTGGCGCAGTGGCTATGGCCGTGAACGGCGCCTCCGGCATGATGCTGTATACTGGAAGCCGGCCGATGTGGCTCCTCACCAGGTGAGGGTCCATGGCAGTCCCGCCCGGTCAAGCTGGCGAGGAGCAAGGCAATATGAAGCCGCTGACACGCATCACGCGCGACCCACAGGTGATGGGGGGCAAGCCGGTCATTCGCGGGCTCCGCGTCACGGTTGGTACCGTGGTAGGACTGGTAGCGTCAGGTTACTCCACAGCCGAGATTCTTGAGCTCTACCCCTATCTAGAACCGGAGGACATCTCCGAGGCGCTGGCCCACACCGCCTGGCGCGTCGAGGAGAGCGAGATGCCCCTGGCCGAGGCATGAGGATCCTGGTAGACATGAACCTCTCGCCGAAGTGGGTGCCCGTGCTGGAACAGGGTGGATGGTGTGCGGTTCATTGGTCCAGCATGGGCAACCCCGCTTCCACGGATTAGGCTATCATGGAGTGGGCGCGCAGCAGGGAGTATGTCGTCCTGACTCACGATCTCGATTTCGGGGCCATTCTGGCTGTCACCCGTGCCGAGGGGCCAAGCGTGATTCAGGTCCGGACGCAGGATGTTGCCCCGCAGCACCTGGCTCCGGTAGTCCTAGCCGCGTTATGCCAGTATCGCTCTCTTCTCGAAACGGGAGCGCTGGCAAGCGTAGCCGAAAGCAGAGCCCGAGCTCGCATACTCCCTCTGCGGGACTGACTCTCTAGCAACTACACTGAGGAGGGGGCACCATGCCCAAGCTGGCTATCAACGGTGGCGCGCCGGTCGTACCCGGCGGCCTCAAGACGCAGTGGCCCATCATTGACGACAGCGACCGTGCTGCCGTGATCGAAGTCCTGGAGAGCGGCAAGTGGTGCAGCGCCGGGTTCTACTACGAACACCCTCTCGACTCCAAGGTGGCCCAATTCGAGAAGGCCTGGGCCGAGTGGGTGGGCACCAAGCACGCCGTGGCCGTGGCCAACGGCACGGCAGCCCTCACCCTGGCCCTCCGGGCCGCCGGGATCGAGGCCGGCGACGAGGTGATCGTCCCCGCAGTCACCTTCATCGCCTCCGCCACCGCCGTAGTCTTGGCCAACGCCATCCCCATCTTCGCCGACATCGTCCCGGATACCTACCAGATCGATCCCGACCATGTCGAGAGCCTCATGACCTCGCACACTCGAGCCATAATGCCCGTCCACTACGGGGGCTACCCGGCCGACATGGACCGCATCATGGAGATCGCCAGCAAGCACGACCTGGTGGTGCTGGAGGACTGCGCCGAGGCCCACGGGTCGGAGTGGCGGGGCAAGCGGGTAGGATCGCTGGGGCACCTGGGCGGCTTCAGCCATCAGATGGGCAAGCCCCTGGCCGCGGGTGAGGGGGGCAGCATCACCACCAGTGACGAGGACTTCGCCCGCAACTGTTACTCCTACGGCGACCTGGGGCGCATCCCGGGGGGAGCCAAGTACGAGCACTACATCCCGGCAGGTAACAACCGCATGACTGAGTTCCAGGGGGCGCTCCTGCTCACCGCCCTGTCCCGGCTGGATGCCCAGACGCAGACCCGCTACGAGAACGGGGAATACTTCGCTCGTGAGCTGGACCGCATCGGTGGCATCCCTGCCCTCAAGCGGGGCGATCCCCGCATCACCAAACGTGGTTACTACTTCTACTTCCTGCGCTACCAGCCGGAGCAGTGGGGCGGGGTGTCCCGGGACCGGTTCGTGCAGGCGATGAACGCAGAAGGCATACACTGCGGCACCGCCCATAACCAGCCCCTCTACAAGAATCCCGTGTTCGCCCAAATGAGCTTCGGCCGGACGGGATGCCCGGTGCTCTGTCCCCACCACGGGGAGCCACCGGACTACTCGAAGGTCCGCTGCCCGGAGGCCGAGCGCGTCTACGACACCGAAGTGGTGGCGCTGGGCAAGGATTTCCTCATGCAGAGGGAGCACGTGGATCGGGTGCTGGAGGCCATCGGCAAGATCAAGGAGAACCTAGACGAGCTGAGGTAGATCTACCTCGGGCAGGAACCTCTCCCCCCGGCCCCTCGCTGAGAAGGGAGGGGTGCCGTCTGTGGGGGCCATTTAGCGCGTGGGCGCGCGAACTCCTCGAGGGTCGTGTCAGGGCGTGGCCTCGTAGGGCGGTCGTGTCCTCGGCGGGACAGGCGGTTGGCTGTGGCGCGCGTGTCCCTCACCGAGGAGTGAGCGTCCCCCAGACGCGGGGGTACCGTCTGCCCGGGTCCGCTCGCGCGTGGGCGCGCGAACTCCTCGCATCGGGCTCACCCTTCTGGAGATCAGCGCCAGGGCAGGAGACGGGCCAGGGGATTGTGGCGCAGCTCGATGGCGCCCTGGGGGCACATCTCCTGGCAGCAGTAGCAGCGGATGCAGCGCCCATCATCTATGCGGGCCAGGCCCTCCTCGATCTCTATGGCCCCCGGCGGGCAGCTCTCGCGGCACACCCCGCAGGCGACGCACAGGTCGGGGATGACCACCGGCCTGGCCGTGGTCCACCGGCGGGCCAGGTCTTCCATCCAGCGAGGGAAGTTGGTGCGGCGCAGCGTCTCCGGCAGGCGAAAGCCTGGGACCGCAGCCTGCTCCAAGGACAAGCCCGACACCTGCAGCCGATCGAGCCGCAGGGCATCGGGGTCGAGTTCAGCGGCGGCCGCTAGGTATGGGATGCGTTCCGGGTCCGCGCCTATCACGGCGGCGGCAGCCAGGTCCACAGCGAGACCATCGGCGCCCGCCAGGATCAAGCCTACGTCGCGGAGGTCGCCGTTCCGCGGCCCTGCCCCCTCCATGCCCACCACCGCGTCCACGACGGAGAGTGCCGGGCTGACAGCATGGTAGAGATCTACCAGCATGCGGCCGAAGGCGGCTGGCGACTGATAGGTCACGTGCAGGCGCGCCTTCTCGATGCCGGCGATGGTGCCGTAGAGGTTCTTCACCGCGCCGGTGTAGAGCATCAGCCCGTGAGTCTTGAGCTTGGCCACAGAGATGACCTTATCGGCCCGGAGCACCGGCTGGGCCAGCACGAAGCTCTTGGCCACCCTCCCTTCGGCGTGGGGGGCAGGTTTCCCGCCAGTGAAGGGCACGAAGCGGGCGCCGGTCTCCCGACAGACGTCCATGATGCCGCAGCGCTCCGCCACTCGGACGGCGCTCCCGAAGCCCGGGCTGTCGCCCACCCACACCTCGGCGCCGGCTTCCTGGCAACCGACTACGACGGCCCGCACTACCTCGGGGTGGGTGGTGACCCCCTTCTCCGGCGAGGAAGCCACCAGCAGGTTGGGCTTGACCAGCACCGTCTCGCCGGGCCGGATGAACGAGCGGAAGCCGCCCAGGTCCCCCACGGCGCGGGCGACGGCCGCCTCGACTTCAGCGCGGGCGTAGGACGGGCAGGGGCGAATGCTGACGTGACTCATGAGGCGGTAAGAGCCGACAAATGAGTTGACCTCTCTCCTGGCCGGGTCTAGACGGCGACCGGCAACGTCCCAAGACTGACGCACCCAGGGGCGGATTGTCAACTTGGGTGGACAGGGCTGCCTTCCCGGCTCACTCCGAGGTCGGAGTACCCCTGCCGGGGCCAGGCCGCATGGGCTCTACACGAAGAGACCGACGCCCAGGGCAGCCCCCGGCCGGTTGGTCAAGCCGCCAGATCTACGTCGGCATCCCTTTCCCCCTGCCCCTCCAGCGCTGGGTCGGGTACAATTGAGGCAACCGACCTTGGGCGGAGGGACCAGGGATGAACTCAAGAGAGCGGGTGCGACGAGCACTGGAGTGGCAGGAGGCGGACAGGCCACCGCTCGACCTGGGCGGGACGCGGGCCTCGGGCATCAACGCCGTGGTCTACGCTCGGCTGAAGGAGCGGATGGGGCTGGATACGCCCACCAAGCTGGTAGACTCCATGCAGATCCTGGCGGAGGTCGAGCCGGAGGTGCTAGAGCGGCTGGAGATAGACGTGGTACCCCTGGAGGCAGCCACTGCCCGCTGGGCGGAGCAGGACGCCTCCCAGGGCGTAGCCTGTGACCTCTTCTGCGGCCAGAGGGTGTACTTTCCCCCCGGGACCGACATTCGGGAGGAGCGGGACGGCAGTTGGGTACTATGCCGGCCCGACGGCGAGCCCTATGCCCGCATGCCCAAAGACGGCTACTACTTCGACTTCCTCCGCCCCACCATGAGGGGGCACATTGACCCCGACGCCTTCCGGCCCAAAGATACCGTTCCCGACGAGGACCTGCGGGCGCTGGAGAAGCGGGCGAAGTACCTCTACGAGAGCACCGACAAGGCCATCCTGGGGTGGGGGGCCAGCATCAGCCTCATGGGCCTGAGCTGGCTGCTATCGGACAACATCACCCAGGGCTCGCTGGACGACTGGCTGTGCATGCTCATGGTGGAGAAGGACACCGCCCACGAGATGATGGCCCGCTACGTGGACGCGGTCATCTCTTGCCTCGAGCTCTACCACCAGGCCGTGGGCGACCGGGCTCTGGCCTGGGGGATCGCCTCGGACGACGCCGGCACCCAGCGGGGAGAGCTAATCGCGCCCGAGCTCTTCGCCGAGATGATCGTACCCCACTATGCCCGGCTGTGCGCCTGGGTGCACGCCCACACCCCCTGGAAGACCTTCCTCCACTCCTGCGGCTCCATCTACCACTACATCCCTCACTGGATCGAGGCCGGCGTGGACATCCTCAATCCGGTGCAAATCTCGGCGGCCAACATGGAGCCCGAGCGGCTCAAGGCCGAGTTCGGCGAGCGGATCGTGTTCTGGGGTGGCGGCTGTGACACCCAGAGGGTCCTGCCGCTGGGGACGCCGGATGAGGTGCGGGAGCACGTCCGGCACAACATCGAGGTGCTGGGACGGGGAGGCGGGTTCGTCTTCACTCAGGTGCACAACATCCAGCAGAACGTGCCGGTGGAGAACGTGGAGGCCATGCTGGACGAGGCTCGGCGATTGGGGTGATGGGTATATCACGCAAGGACGCAAAGGCGCCAAGAGGGCAAGGTCCGGACCATATGGCTGACGAGGATCGTATGGCGGAACTTAGGCGTCTGATTGCCGACCTGGAGGCGCGTCTGCCGGCGCATTCGGCCCCGCCGGGCATGATCCGGGAACTGGAGGATCTGGAGGAGGAGCTGGAGCGGCTAAAGCGCGCGGCCTCTGCTCCCGACCAAAGCCAGCCGTAGCGGCTCGCCGCGGCAGGAGGGTCTCGCGCAGAGGGGCTAGAGGGAAGAGACTCAGCGCCCTGGCAGCTTAGCGTGAGAGGTCTGTGGGCGCGTACGGGCGACGCCGACTGCTCCGTGGGAGTCAACGATGGACATGAGCATACCGGATACCATGCACGCGATGGTCCTGGACCGGCCGGGCGAGCCGCTCCATTGCCGGGAGGTGCCGGTGCCTGAGCCGGGGCGGCGCCAGGTGCTCCTCCAGGTGCACGCTTGCGGCGTGTGCCGCACTGACCTGCACATCGTGGACGGGGAGCTCCCCCACCCCAAGCTGCCCCTCATCCCCGGTCACGAGATCGTGGGGACGGTGGTGCGGCGAGGCAAGGAGGCGGAGCGGTTCCCGCTGGGCGAGAGGGTGGGGGTACCCTGGCTCGCCTGGACTGACCAGACCTGCCCCTACTGCCAGAGGGAGCGGGAGAACCTATGCCAGAACGCCCTCTTCACCGGCTACACTGTGGACGGTGGCTACGCCCAGTACACCGTCGCCGACGAGCGCTACTGCTTCCCCCTGCCCCCATCGTACGGCCACGCCGAGGCTGCCCCTCTCTTGTGTGCTGGCTTCATCGGCTATCGCTCCTACCGCATGGCGGGCGAACACGTGGGGAAGCTGGGGCTCTACGGATTCGGGGCAGCAGCCCACATCATCGCCCAGGTGGCCGTTTACCAGGGAAAGAGGATCTACGCCTTCACCCGCCCGGGCGACGTAGAGACGCAGGAGTTCGCCCGACGCCTGGGGGCGGTCTGGGCCGGAGGCTCGGACGAGATGCCTCCGGAGAGGCTCAACGCCGCCATCATCTACGCTCCGGTGGGGCCACTGGTGCCGGCAGCCCTGCGCTCCTCGGACAAGGCGGCCACCGTGGTGTGTGCCGGCATCCACATGAGCGACATCCCTTCCTTCCCCTACCGCATCCTCTGGGAGGAGCGGGTGGTACGGTCGGTGGCGAACCTCACCCGACGCGACGGCGAGGAGTTCCTCCGGGTGGCGCCCGAGGTGCCCGTCCGCACTACCGTCACTACCTTCCCCCTGGAACGAGCCAACGAGGCTCTCGCTGCCCTGCGCCAGGGCCGGGTCGAGGGAGCGGCGGTGCTGGTGATGGAGTAGATGCCGCTCGGCCTGGCTGGATGATGGGCTTGGGGGCGGAATGCAGGGGGAGTCCCTGACACCTCCTGGCGTGACATAACTGGAAGCCCCCGCCATACTCCGGCACCGGTGCCCTCATGCGTGCCCACGGCCACGGTGACGGACAAGCATGGCCGCAGCCAGCGCCTCCTTCGGGGAGCGGACAGGGCCCTTCACCTGACCCTGGCCCAGGCCACCTGCAACACCGACGCTCGCGATGAGAAGCTCGTCGTCGGGGGAGACCCGGTGATCCTGGTGGAGCGGAGGACGCAGCGGTTCCAGGTGGCCGTGTTCGAGTATCACCAGGAGTTCGACCGGGACGGGATGAAGGAGGGCACGGACCTGCCCTGGCGCAACTGGATGGTGCAGCTACGCCTGCTGGGCGACGACTACCTGACCCTGCGCCGCTTGCCCTTCCTCGCCGGCGACCCGAGCGCCCACGTGGCGGTGCCGCCCCAGCCGGCGCCGTGATGGGACAGAACGCTGATGACGCTGATGCGGCGCTGATCTCCTCTGATGAAGCTACAGGGGTCATGCCGGATAGGCAAGGCGGCCGCCCGGCAGCTCACGCCCGCTTGCCATCCTCTCCTGCCTGCTCTTGTCGCACCGCGCACAGAGCCACCTCGGGGAGGACGATGGGCAGTCCGGCACGCTCCTGAATTCCGGGTGGGTCGATGAGGTGTCTGCGGTCGAAGGTAACGAGATAGTCGGCCTTGCCCGAGACTGCCCCGGCGATGACGATGGCGTCTTTCGCCACGACGAAGGCCATTATCTCCCTCAGCACCTGTGGCTCTGGATCGGGCAAGATCTCCGGCTCGATCAGTTCCATCAGGAGCTGGAAGTGAGTCAAGGCCTCGGGTGCCTTACGGCTTAGGTTGCGCTCCACCTCAGCAAGCACGCCGCGGTTGACCAGGAGCTGCACCTGTCCTCTCAGCGCCAGGGCGAAAAGCTCTCGAGCCGCGCCGGTGGGGGAGTAGGCAGCAGCGAAGATGGCGCTGGCGTCGAGGAAGAGCCTAAGCATCCTTGTCGGCGCGTCTCTCCCGGATTAGCTCCTCGCGGATGTCGCGGCCGTCCTCGATGAGCTCATCCAGCTCGATCCCCCTCTCTTTCAGGGCCTGACCGATCTTGTCAAGCAGGCGCATGGCCACCACCTCGCGTGGCTGCACCAGGAGACCCTCCTCAGTCTCAATGAACGTGATCAGGTCGCCCTTCTTGAGCCCGTGCTTCTCCCTCCATTCTGCAGGCAGAGTCACTTGGCCATTCTCTTGCAGGGTATAAGCTTTGGGCACCTTAGCTCCTCTGACTAGTAAACTATGAGTTTATGGCTAGGATACCATGGCCCTTCCGGCGGGACAAGGTGCCGCACCACCCCGGAGCGGCGGTGCTAGCTGGAAGCCCACAGGTTGCCCTTCGGCGCCGGCGACCCGAGCGCCCACGTGGCGGTGCCGCCCGAGCCGGCGCCGTGATGGGAGAGAACGCTGATGACGCTGATGCGGCGCCTATCTCCGCTGATACGACCGAGGTAGAAGTGACAGGCCACGACCGGCGCTTCCGGCATGTGACCGCCTCGGGTGTGGGAAAGTGGCGGCCCGGCCGGCTACTGGAGGAGTCTAGCTATCCAGCCGATGAAGGCATCGAAGTCGCCCAGTTCGGCTCGGATGCCTCTGTAGACCATGCGGTCGTCCACTTCCCAGTAGACGTGTACGAGTAGATTGCGCAGACCGGCCAAGTCCCGCAGGCGCCGCGTAAGGTCATTGGGCAGCACCCCAGCCTCGTTCAGAACCGTGAAGCTGTCCTTGTAGTCGTGCGGGGATCGGAGCCCCTCAGAGGCAATGATGTGATTGGCTATGTTGATGCAGGTCTCGACAGAAACCTGGAGATAGTAGCGGGCACTGCCTACCGACCTAGGATCGTTCAGATAGGCCACCTCGTCCTGCTGGACGATCTCGCGCAGGTAACCCGTGTACTGCCGAAGGCGTTCAATGAGGCCGCGCAGCTTCTCTGGATCAACCATGCAGCCCCCGCTCCCGAATGCGCCGGAAGAACTGGTCTCGTAGCTCGTTGTGTATGGGCAAGTAGTCGAAGTATCGCATGCGGGTGGTAGTCTCGAACTCGACGCGAGCTTCTTCGTCTCTGGAGTAGACTAGAATCCCTTCGGTCACTACTCGTCCTCGGAAGACTATCGGCGCATCGTCTATCACCCGCACGTCCGCGTTCCGGATGCCGCAGCGGTCCTCTAGCGCCAGCTGAACCCTCAGCATCAGCTTCAGCCGCGGCAGGGGGTCAATCTCGCGGCCAACTACCAATCCCACGTCCACGTCACTGAAGGGCGTCGTCAGGCCGGTGACGCTGGAGCCGTACAGGTACGCTGCCGCCACCGGCTCATCCGCCAGGATATCCGGCAGCCCCTGGCGGAGCCTGGACACCAACGATTCCGATGCCTTCATGCATTCCGTTCCATCTGCCACGGTTCGCCTCGCAGCGGTTGAGCACCTGGATCCAGTCTAGGCCAGCAGGCGGAGGCCGG
Organism: Anaerolineae bacterium; assembly: GCA_013178015.1. NCBI lineage: Bacteria > Bacillati > Chloroflexota > Anaerolineae > Anaerolineae bacterium. The sequence goes on along the minus strand of JABLXR010000021.1, from coordinate 43,238 downwards.
CAACGGCGGCGTGAGACCTCGCGATCGGGGACGTGGCCGCTAAAGCCCCTGCGTCACCGTTCCATGCCGAGCGGGACGGGGCTCCAGCCATCTGCCCCCTGGCGATAGGCTTCCGCCCCCGGAGAGTCATCCTCTCGCAGGGGCGGCTCGCATTGGGGGCGAGAACCGCTCTCCTCGCCGGATAGCCGGTGTTGGGCACTGATAGCCCAGAACTAGGGGGAGGATGTGCCTCTGCCCAGGCATGGTCAGGCGCTCCTTGCCCCTGACCACTGCACGTGCTATTCCATCACAGTTGCGTGTATGCTCTAGCTGGAGTGTCGCCTTGCGGATCCTGTTCGCCATCAAGCAGATAGACTACGAACCTCAGGGCATCCTGCACCTGAGTAGCGCCCTCAAGCGGGCCGGCCACGACGTGGCTCTGACGGTGGCCGCCACCGAGGACCCGGTCCGCTTCGCCCAGGAGTACCGTCCCCACGTGCTGGGCTACAGCGTCACCACTGGTTCCCAAAGCTACTACCTGGACCTGAATCGGCGCCTGCGGGCCCAGGTGGACGCCTTCTCCGTCTTCGGCGGTCCTCACCCCACCTTCTTTCCCGAGATGATCGAGGCGGAGGGCGTGGATGGCGTCTGCTTGGGTGAAGGAGAGGAAGCATTGGTGGACCTGGCCAACGCCCTGGCCCGCGGCGATGACCCTACCTCGATCCCCAACTGGTGGATCAAGTCCGCGGACGGCCGTATCCACCGGAACCCGGTGCGCCCGCCCACTCCGGATCTGGATGCCCTGCCGCCGCCCGACCGCAAGCTTGTCTTCGATAAGGATCCCTTCATCCGCAAGAGCCGACTGAAGCACTTCATCACCGGTCGGGGCTGCCCCTACAATTGCGCCTACTGCTACAACCAGGCCTACCACGAGCTGTATCGGGGCAAGGGGTCGGTGGTGCGTCGCCGGAGCGTGAGCAACGTCCTGGCCGAGCTCAAGTGGGTGAGGGCAGGCTACCCGCTCGAGTTCGTGGTCTTCCTGGACGACACTTTCATCTGGCCGCGGCCCTGGCTGGACGAGTTCTGCGCCCGCTACCCGGAGGAGATCGGGCTGCCCTTCTTCTGCAACGTCCGGCCCAACCTGGTAGACGAAGACGTGGCCCGTCTTCTCAGAGACGCCGGGTGCGTCAGCGTGGGCATGGGATTGGAGTCGGGCGACGATCGCCTGCGCAATCAGGTGCTCAGGCGGAACCTGACCCGAGAGCAGATCCTGGAGGCCAGCCGCCTGCTATACTCGGCCGGCATCAGCATCATCACCACCAACATGCTGGGCCTGCCCACGGGCACTCTGGAGTCGGATTGGGCCACGCTGGAGCTCAACGTGGCTTGTCGGCCCGGGTACGCCAATTCCTTCCTCTATCAGCCCTACCCCCGCACCGCTCTGGGGGACTTCACCCGCGAGCAGGGGCTGATGGCCGGCAGCCTGGACGACATCGCTTCCTCTGCCTGGGACAGCACCATCCTCAGCTTCGATCCGGCCACCAAGCGGCAGCTGGAGAACCTCAACCACCTGTTCGCCCTGGCGGTGGAGTGGCCCTGGGCGGTGCCGCTGATCAAGCGTCTCATCCGGCTGCCGCGCAACCCGGCCTACCGGCTGGCCTATAAGCTCTTCAAGGGCTACGCCATCAAGAAGCGCATCCACCCCTATCACCCCTCGCTGGCCGAGTTCGTGGAGACCGGGCGGCGCTTCATGCGCTTCGACTAGCGCGGTGGTACCGGCCCGGCAGGGCCGACCGACTCCGTAGGAGGGACTCCGGCGCGTGCTGTACCTGGTGGGTGGTGCTTCGAGGGCGGGCAGGTCCACGCTGGCACGGCATCTCCTCACGCGCCGGGGCATACCTTACTTCTCGGTAGACGTGCTCATGATGGGGCTCGCCCGCGGGCTGCCCGAGTTCGGCCTAGACCCGGACGACCCTTCCGAGGTGAGAGGGGAGAAGCTGTGGCCCATCCTGCGGGCCATGGCGGTGAACCTGCTGGAGGAGGAATACATTCACCCCATGTATCTCATCGAGGGCGACACGCTCCTGCCCCGGCCGGTGGCGCGGTTGATGCAGGACTATCGTGGTCGAGTGAAAGCCTGCTTCATCGGGTACGCCGCCGCCACTCCTGAGGCCAAGCTCCGTGAAGTCCGCGCCGGCGAGGCTAACTGGCTCGCGGGCTACTCGGACGCCGAGGCGCTCGCCTTCATCGCCGACATGGTCCGATTCAGCCGGTATCTACAGGCGGAGTGCGCCTCCCTTGGTCTGAAGTACTTCGACTGCTCCGACGGACCGCTAGACGCCACCGAGGCCGCCTTCGCCTACCTCGTCGCCGACTGACGTGGGGGCCACTCTCGGCCATGCTGCTGCTCTCGCGTGGGGACAGGCGCGGGATGAGCCCACGAGCAAGCGGGCCCCTGCTCCAGTGCCCACACCTTTCCGGCGGCCGGCATCGGGGACCGACTTGGCCTGTAGGTGGCCTGAGCAGGTACTATGAGTGCACGTGCCTGGTTCAGAGGAGCCGATGCCCGCCCCTAGCCGACACCAACAGAACATACTGGCCATAAACCTGGGCCTGGTCGCCAACGTGGTGCTGGCGGCGGCGAAGACCGCTATCGGCGTCATCGGCCATAGCCCGGCGCTGCTGGCCGATGGAATCAACTCCACCTCTGACGTCGCCTACCTGATGGTGGTGCGCGTGTTTGTGGGGCTGGCTCGTAAGCCCGCCGACCCCGAGCACCCCTATGGCCATACCCAGTTGGAGAGCGTCGCTGCTGTAGTGGTGGGCGCCTTCGTCATCACTACCGCCGTGTCTATCTTCTGGAGCGCCGTCAACAGCGTCTACGACGTGCTGACCGGCGAGACGTCCTTCGGAGGCGCCGCGGCTGTTGCCTTGTGGGTGGCCCTGGGCACTGTCCTCCTCAAGATCGGGCTCACCGTCTACACCCAGCGGGTCGGCCGGCGAACGGAGATCCCCGCCGTGCTGGCGCTAGCTTACGACCACCGCAATGACATCTTCTCCGCCGGTGCTGCGGCCATCGGCATCTTCTTTGGCAGGCGGGGTTACGCCTGGGTAGACCCGCTGGTCGGCGCCCTGGTGGCGCTGGTCATCCTTCGAACCGGAATCGAGATCCTGCGAGAGTCCTCCGCCGATCTCATGGACACCATTCCCGGCAGGTCCCTTTCCCGCCAGATCGAAGAGGCCCTGGCGGGGCTGCCGGGGGTGGATCGAGTGGAGGATGTGCGGGCTCACCGGTTCGGCCCGTACTTGGTGGTCGCCTTGACCATAGGCGTGGACGGTGACCTGACCGTGGCCGAAGGGGACCGGATCGCGTCTCAGGTGGAGAGACGGCTCTATGACAGAATAGACCTGTTGCGCCGGGTGTACGTCCACTATCACCCCGCTGAGGAGTACGCCCGACACCCGCCCCTGGACATGGTTCGCGGCGTCCCGTAAGCCAACCGGGCCGTTTCTCCCATGACCCCTAACGTAAGAGTGAGACGCCATGCGAGAGCGAGAAGCACATCACCTGCTCCAGCGCTTCTACAAGGTCACTGGAGGCAATACGGAGGCCCAGGCCGACCTCCGCGCCCTGGGCGACCTGCACGGTCTAGCCGACGAGCAGACTGCGGAGGCGGTCGACTTGTTGGAAGCCCGCGGCCTCATCCGGCGCCTTCCCACCGGCCTCTTCAGCCTGACACCGGCCGGCGTGGCCCTCATCGAGAGCGAGTTCGGCCTCTCGGAGATCTGAGGGGAGGAAACAGGAGACAGTAGACAGGAGGGAAGGAGACAGCAGGCAGCAGATAGTGGCCGCCACTGTTCGGTCTCCTGCCCTCCCCTGTCTCCTCTCCTACCCCATCCGCATGAGAGCCATCTCGGCAGCATTGAAGAGCTGGTAGTGTCCGGGCGAGGCCGTCAGGGCCGGGTGGGTGCCCACCTGAATGGAGGCCACCTGATGAGCCGTCATCCGGCTCTGGATCATCACCGCAATGGTATTGACCATCTCCCCAGTAGTGTCGCCGCCCACGACCTGCCCCCCGATGAGGAGACCGTCGTGTCGCCGGAACACTAGCTTCACCCTGGTCATGGTGGCCCCGGGCATGGCTCCCGGGTGCTTGTCCGTCGCCTGAGCCGAGCCAGTGACGCAGTCTATCGCCAGGGCGCGGGCGCCCTTCTCGTCTACTCCTGCCAGCCCCATGGCTACGTCGCCGATCTTGGTGGAGTAGGCCCCCACCACACCCGGGAACTCCCGGCGCAGGTCGAAGAGGTTCGCTCCGGCCACCCGCGCCTCGGCAGAGGCCACCGAGGCCAGCTTCACCCCCGAGAGAGCCCCGGTCAGGTAGGTGGACTTGGCGGCACAGTCGCCCGCGGCGAAGATGCTAGGGTCGCTGGTGCGCATGAACCGATCCACCCATACCCCGGCCCCCTCCACCAGATGGAGGCCGGCGGCCTGGGCCAGCTCCACGTTGGGGTGCACGCCGATGCCGAAGACCACCAGGTCGGCAGGGAGGCGCTCGCCGCTGCTGAGCACGACCGCCTCCGCCCGTTCCTGGCCCTCGACCGCGGTGAGCCGGGTGGCGGTGCGCAGGCCGATGCCGCGCTTCTGGATCTCCTCCTCGGCCACGCGGGAGACCTCCTCGTCGAACACCAACTCCAGGCAGCGGGACATCATCTCCACCACGGTCACGTTGAGTCCCTGCTTGCGAAACTCGTCCGCCAGCTCCAGCCCGATGAGGCCGCAGCCCACGAAGACCACGTCCCTGGCCTGGCGCATGGCCTCCAGCATCTGCTCCAAGTATTCCACCTGCTTGACCACCCGGAACACGCCCGGCAGGTCCGATCCGGGGATGGGGGGCACGATGGGGGTGGAGCCTGTGGCCAGGATCAGGCGGCGCCAGGCGATCGTCTCGCCCCCCTCGGTGGTGGCCTGGTGACCGGTACGGTCTATGCTGCTGACCCGGTCGACGAGCAGGTCCACTCGGTGCGAGGGCAGCCGGTCTGCCGGCGTGAGGTTGAGCTCGCAGGAACCCAGGGTGCCGAAAAGGTAGGGAATGCCGCAGGGAACCACGGTGCGAGGCTCGGGCCGCACCACCAGGATGCTGGCCTCGGGGTAGTTCCTGCGGGCGGTGACGGCGGCGATGCTGCCTGCCACGCTGCCGCCTACGATGAGGACGTCCACTTCTCTCATGCTAACCCTCCAACCAGCATTCAGAATGCCGCCGGCCCAACGGGCGGTGAGAGGCATTGTACACCATCGGCCTGGATCGCTGGACTGGGCCACGGCATCGTGAGGAACTGGCTGCCCGGTGTCATTCCGAGGCCCGATACGCCTCAGCCGTCCCCGGCTAGCGGGAGACGGACATGACATGCCGGCTACCTCTCAACCGCGAGGGGCCCTGTGCGGACGTTCGCGGGCCTGGGGCGATTGCCCAGGATCGCCCGCAGGGGATCTGGCGTCGCTGCGTCGGAACTTGCCACGCCGCGACACGCGGCACTCGGGATGAAGACCGGCATGGCTATCCGGGTTGACAGCCCGGTCAGCCCGCTGTAATAGTGTACCTGACAGGTGTGCTGTCGCGCTCGCCCGAGCCCGGCGGTGCCACCAGTCGTGTCGTTGGCGGCGGAAGGAGCACCTGCCCCTCCTTCCTCGGTGCACTACGCCATGGTGTTAGCGGTATCGTAGGAGGTCCAGTGATGAGTCTGAGCACCAAGTCGAAAACCCTCTGGTGGGCGGTCGCGGTCGTGGCGGTGGTCTTGCTGGCGGCTCTGTCGCTAGCGTCTCCGGCTTCACCTGCCGCGGTGGCGGCCCAGGCCCCCGGCGCCGTGACCGGCGCTACGGCCCTGCCGCCCGCTCCTGCCGCCCTGGTGCCCATCCCCGAGGGCGCCTCCCCCATGCAGATCGCCCTCATACAGGCGGGCCGGGAGTACGCCCGCCGTCTCGGTTGCCTCTCCTGTCACAGCCTGACCGAGAGGCGGCTCATCGGGCCCTCGTTCAGAGGCCTGTACGGCAGCATGCTCCGGCTGGAGGGCGGCTTCATCGTCGAGGCCACGGACGCCTATCTGAGGCGTGCCATCGTCAGCTTCCACGACCGGCCGGTGGAGGGCTTCCCCGGCCTTGTGATGCCGGACTACTCTGGGGCCATCACCGGCGAGCAGATGGATGCTCTGATGGCCTTCTTAGAGGCCCTCGCCGCCCCGGTAGCGGCCGCCGCGCCCGCTGCCACTCCGACAGCAGACCGGGCCGCCGAGGATCAACAGCTGGCCCAAGAGCTCTGGCAGATACTGCAGCAGGCGGATTATCAGGACAACTGGTCCACCATCCCCGGCAAGGGCACCTTCTACACTGGCCAGTTCCCCCACGGCATGCTGCTTTCCACCTACCTGAACCCAGAGGCGGCCCTGGCCGTAGCGAGCCAGTCCGGCTCCATGCCTGACGGGGCCATCATCGTCAAGGAGAACTACCTCGAGGACCGCACCCTCGATGCCTACACCGTCATGTGGAAGCGGGAGGGGTACAACCCCGGCCACAATGACTGGTTCTGGGCCAAGTACGGCCCTGGAGGCGCCCTCGACATTGCGGGGGCGGTGCCCGGCTGCATCTCCTGCCACGGCTCGGTTTGGTCTAACGACTACATCTTCTCTGCTCCCATCGCTCCGATAAACCCGTCGGTCCCCAACCCGGGCGCCGCCATGGCCACCCCCGCACCTACGGTCACGGTGCCGGCGGAGACCTCGCTGGCGCAGGCAGGCCGTCAGTACGTGCAGCAACTCGGTTGCCTGACCTGCCACACTACTACGGGCACTCCTCTCATCGGTCCTACCTTCCTGGGGCTCTATGGTAGCAGTGTGACCCTGGATACGGGTGAGCAGGTGGTGGCGGATGAGGAGTACCTGCGCCGGTCCATCATCGCCGCCCACGCCCAGGTGGTGGAGGGCTTCCCTGGCGGCATCATGCCCGATTACTCCACGCTCACCACACCGGAGCAGATAGAGGCCATGGTGGCCTACCTGCGCACTCTGGGCGAAGCGGAAGCGCCGGCCGCCACTCCGGAGGCGGCGGCCACTGTGCCGCCGGCTCTGGCCGAGGAGGGCCGGCTGGTGGCGCTGCAGATGGGCTGCTTCACCTGTCACACGTCCACCGGACAGATCCTTATCGGTCCTACCTTCCAGGGCCTGTACGGCAGCACCGTGACCCTGGACACGGGCGAGCAGGTGGTGGCGGATGAGGAGTACCTACGGCGCTCCATACTCGGCGCTCACCAGCAGACGGTGGAAGGGTTCCCGGGGCAACTGATGCCCAACTACGCCGGCCTGCTCGACGATCAAGAAGTCGAAGTTCTGATCGCCTACATCAGAAGCCTTAGCTAGCAGACGGGACGAGGGGCAGGAATCCTCCCGTCGCTACGCTCAGGACAGCCGAATCGGTCCGGCAGGCGGTGGCCATTGCCTGCCGGACCTTGTGTCCACCGCCGCAGCGAAGGAGGTAATGAAGTGGGAGACCGGCAACACATCCGGCTAGTGATCCTCGTCGCCTGCACCGGCCTGTTGGCGCTCCTGGCCCTGTCGCCGGGCCGTGAAGGCCGATGGTCCGTAGGGGTGGCGGCGCAGGGCGGCCTGACCCCTACCCCCGCGTTGCCCTCGGTGCTGGAGGCGCCCCTCAACGAGGCAGTGGCCACGCGGCTCTGGGTGGAACTGCAGAACGCCAACTACCGCCAGCAGTGGGACACCATCCCGGGTAAGGGCGTCTTCTACCGCGGCCAGAGCCCACATGGAGAGTGGCTGACCGCCTACCTCAGCCCGGACCTAGTAGAGGAGATTCAACTCCGACCGGGGCATCTGCCCAATGCCGCCACCATCGTGCTGGAGAACTACGGAGCCGACCGCACTCTCCGCTTTGTCTCGGTGATGCAGAAGCAGCCGGACTACAACCCCGGCCACAACGACTGGTTCTGGGCCGAGTACGGCCCCGATGGCGCGGTGCAGGTCGCCGGGAGAGTGCCGGGCTGCATCGCCTGCCACGGCGGGGTGTGGTCCAACGACTACGTGTACTCCTTCCCTGTGGCGGTGCTCAACCCCTCGCTGCCCAATCCGGGGTGGGCAGCCAGTATCGCTCCTGCCACGCCGGAGCCGGCCCTGGATCCACTGGCAGCCGCGGGAGCTGCGTCGGTGGAGCGCTTTGGCTGCCTGCTGTGTCACACGGTGGACGGCAGCGCGTCGCTGGCTCCGACCTTCTTCGGGCTCTACGGCAGCAACGTCACTCTCATGGATGGCACAGTGGTCATGGCGAACGAGGATTACCTGCGCCGATCTATCCTGGAGGCACACCAGGAGGTGCGCGAGGGCTTTCCGCCCGCGCTCATGCCAGACTACTCCGGCCGCATACAGCCCGGTGAGCTGGATGCCATCGTGGAGTACCTCAAGTCGCTCAGCGGGGCGGGCTCCGGGATTCCCACGCCACCAGCTGGCGGCAGGTGAAGCATGACCGGCGATGCGTGAGGCTATCGCACAGCGCTCCCCACGCGTCAGGTGTCACGAGTCACGCCTCACGCATCACGGGTCACTCCCAGCCCGGCCTCACGGCCCTTGCGGTAGCGCTCGCTGCCCTCGGGGTCATCGCAGACACGCCAGGAGTAGGCCCGCTGGATGCCGTCGCCGTAGGCGCAGATGAGTCGAGTGGAGGGTATCCGCTCGTAGAGCAGCTTCAGGTACTCCCGCGCCGGCAGCGTGTCACCGTAGCTGAGCCCCAGGCGCTGGAGCACGTCCAGGTCCTTCTTCTCGTCCCGCAGCCCGATGCCCACGCTCAGGTAGCACCAGTTCGTCTCCGGGTCGTACATATGGCAGGGGGGGCAGATCATGCAGGGCCCGGCGATGAGAGTGATAGGGATCTCCGGGCGGCGCTGGATGGCGACGATGGCCTCGTAGAGGTTGTCCTCCTCGATGGGGGCCAGGTTGTCCAGATGCCCCCCATAGAAGCAGGTCATGCACATCACGTGGTGGGGACGAATGTAGAGGTGTTCTGCTTCGTAGATGGCTCGGGCCGACTCCTCCTTGGCTCGGGCCATCTCCTCCGTCGTCCTTCCCGGGATGACGAAGGACAGACCCTTCTCCCGCCCGCGTTCGTAGTCACCGCTCTCGGCCCGTGGGCAGCCGCGCCAGGCCTCCGACGTGACCTCGCCGTAGCCGCAGATACCTTGTGCCGAGGGGACTAGGCGCAGGAGCAGGTCGAACAGGTCTATGGCCGGCATCACCGTCCCCGGCGTCAGCCCCAGGCGCTGGAGCAGGTCCAGGTCGCGCTTGGTGTTGTACAGCTCGCCTTCGGGGGTGTCCTCGGCCCGGCCCGGATTCTGGAAGGCATAGACGCTGCTGACCTGGGCGCGAAGGGTGACCGGGCGGTAGGGCTTCTCCCGTACCGCGCGGAGGATTTCCCCCAGGCGGCCGCCCCCGGCATCCCTCTCCCCCGCTGCCAGACGGCAGACGATGCACATAGCCTGATACGGTCGGATCTCCAGCGTCTCGTAGCTCTGAGCCACGGTGGTCACCTCCAACGGACGAGTATCTAGCGCTTGAGGGTGAGCAGAGCCGGCACTCGGTCGAACATCCAGAAGCCCAGGGGCAGCCCGATGATGGTCAGCGAGATGGCGTAGGCGGCCTCCATCCACAGGGCGGTCAGCCACCAGCCGATGAGCACAAAGTAGACGGCCCGCAAAAGAAAGTTGCGTTGGGGCACGCCGTGCACCCCAGACACGTAGACGCGGTCCCCCGCGTAGGTGATGGTCACACCGACGGCGCTGGGGTCCCGCAGGGCGATCACCTTGGGCAGGTGATTGAGCATGGCGATGCCCAGGGGAATGCCCACGATGGTGACCATCAGGAACCAGGCCACCGCGATCCAGGCCTGGCCCGCCCACCAGCCGATCAGAGCGAACCACAGAAGCTGTATGAGACAGCCGGGGTTCCGGCTCGCGCTCGCCACCGCCTCGCCTCCCTCCGTCGTGGATAGGCGTCCTCCGCCGAGCGCCACCACTATAGGCGCGCCGCCGCCTGAGGGCCAGGAGGCGAACCGAACCGGTAAGCCCTGGGCCCGTGGCCGACCTTCTGCGTTAAGGACTTATCAACAATTATTGCCCGATGTTGACAGGTTTGCCGCTACTTATCCACAGATTCTAACCGGGAACTCCACGCAGCGCACTTCCTGGCGCTGCCTTGCCCCGAGCCTAAGCTACTGCTTATGATATCCCAGAGCGAGGAGGTAGTCAGGCATGACACGCTATCCCCTATACCTGCCCGAGAAGCTGAAGCGGCATGCTCAGGAGACAGCCAGGCGTCAGGGCATCTCCCTCAACCAGTTCATCCTCAAGGCCGTGGCCGATAGGGTTGCTGAACTGAGCGGCGAGGCCGCGGACACTCGCTTCCCGCTCATCTCCTATCGCTTGGGCGCCTCGGGCATCCCCACACCCGTCGTCTCGGGAACGGGCGTACGCGTGCAGACGCTCCACCTGGCTGTGACTCACTGGGGGCGCTCTCCGGCCGAGGTCGCTGAAAGCTACGGATTCCTGACGGCGGAGCAAGTCGAGCAGGCCCTCGCATTCGCTCAAGCGCATCGCCAGGAGATCGAGGCGGCCATAGCTGAGGAGGTCGAGCTAGAGACAGCGGCGTGCCCAGACTGAAGCTGCATCTGGACGCCGACGCCTCGGATGACGCCGTATACCAGCAATTACTCGTGCGCGGCCACGACGTCACGCGCACCCCCAACGGGTGGATGCCGCTAGAGGCCAGCGATCGAGAGCAGCTGCTTGGGGCTACTGCTCACGGCCGCGCCATCTTCACCTATAACGTGCGCGACTTCGTGCTATTGTCGCGGGAGTACCCTGGACACGCGGGCATCATCGTTGCGGCGCAGAGGCGCTGGCGCGATGTAGGGACACTCGTGCTGGCGCTGGATCACTTGCTGGCCAACGTGGAGCCGAACGGGCTGAGAGGGCGCGTGTGCTGGCTCAACCAATGGCGCCGCGGCTGACTCCGACCCACGGTGTGGCAGGGAGGTACATCCCGCTTCCTCACCACTCCCGCGAGTCCGGCACCTCCAGCCACTCCCCTCCCCGTCGGATGGATTCCTGGCTGACCAGGCCGGGCAGGGTCATGTCCATGGCCTCGTCAATCCCGATCGCCGGCGGGCGCTCCCCCTTCACCGCCGCCACGAAGTCCATGACCTCGAAGTAGTCCCCGCCGCCGTGGCCGGCCCGAAGGGCGGCCTCGGGAGGATCGCGCCAGGGCTCCGGCAAGAACTCCTCCTCCAGCGACTCCAGCGGCATCCAGCGATTGGGGTCCTCGGCGAGGTCCGCCAGCCAGATCCAGTTGCCTTCGCCCGGCCTGCGAGCGCTCTCGTAGGCGCCCTTGGTGCCCTGCAAGGTGTAGTTGGTCATGGCGTGCGGCCGCCGGGAGAGCATGTCCAGCCGCACCCGTATGAGCTTGCCCGTGGCCGTCTTGCCCAGCATCAGCACCGTGTCCTCCAGAGCGTGCTCCGGATCCGTCCAGCGGCCGGTGCCGATGCAGCATACCCGGGCCACCCTCTCCCCGATCCACTGCAGGCACGGCCCCAGGCTGTGCGTGGCGTAGGTGGCGCCGTTGACGCCCACCTGCCAGTAGTAGCGCCACGTGGGCCGACCATCGGGACCGTGGTGGAGAGCGGATAGCTCGTGCAGGTACTCCCCTTCGGCGTAGTACGTCTCCCCGAAGAGCCCCGCCTGCACCAGGGCCCGCACCAGGACGTTGGGCTTCATGTAGGTGCAGTTCTCCGCCATCATGTACACGCCCCGGCTGCGCCGGCACGCCTCCACCAGCCAGCGAGCCTCGTCCAGGGTTACGGCGGCGGTGACCTCGGAGAGCACGCTCACGTCCCGCTGCAGGGCGGCGATGCTCTGGGAGACGTGGTGTTGCATGGGGGTGGCCACCACCACCACATCCGGCCGGGCCTCATCGAGCATGCGCTCGTAGGACGTGTACCGATGGGCGACGCCCATGGCCTCGCCGGCCTCGGCCAGCGACGTCTCTTTCACGTCGCAGAGGGCCACCACCCGTGTGTCGGGATGGGCCTGAAAGGCGGAGAAGAACGAGCGGGCGCGGTGCACGCCCACAAAGGCGACTTTGATGTCATCGGCCACGCCGGCACCTCCTGCCTGCTTCCGGCAGAGGCTTACACGCGTCCTCTGCCGAGTTCGTCCCCCAAGTCACGGCCCTACAGGGCCAGCACTTGCTCCACGCTGATCTCGTGCAGCCCCGAGCACACCAGGTGAGCCCGGCCCACCCGTTCCTCGGGCCCGATCCCTACGCACTTCATGCCGCCCGCCAGGGCGGCCTCCACCCCTGCTTCGGCGTCCTCGAACACCACGCAGCGATCCACTGGCAGATGCAGGGCCCCGGCCACCCACACGAAGAGGTCGGGCGCTGGCTTGGTGTTCACCACCGAGTGCCCATCCCCCAGGGCGTCCAGCAGGTGACCGATCTCCAGACGCTCCACCACCGTGCGGGCGTTGCGACTGGCCGATGCCAGGCCCACCTTCACCCCTGCCTCCCGAGACCGCTGCAGGAAGTCCCTCGCTCCCGGCAGGGTGTCGGCCGGAGTGATGTCCTCCAGGTGGCGGCGGTAGTAGCGGTTCTTGCGCTCCATCCACTCCTGGGCCGTCTCCTCAGGAATGGTCCGGCCCTTGAGCATCCGCCGCAGACTCTCCCGCCGGGAGACGCCCCGCAGGGCCTCGTTGTCCTCCCGGGTGAAGGGGATGCCCTCCTCATCGGCCAGCCGTTTCCAGGCCCGGAAGTGGAACTCGGCCGTGTCGGTGATGACTCCGTCCAGGTCGAAGATGAAGCCTCTCCGCATGTCCGAACTCCCTTGGCGAGTCGAGACTCAGTCGAACCGCAGCAGCCACACCTGCCCCTCGACCAACAGCGCCAGGTGACCCTCGTCGCCCCAGGCGGCCTGCATCACCGCTACGCCCGGCCGGAGTAGCTCCCGCGCCTGTCCCTCGGCGTCCAGCGCCAATGCCCCGCCCTCAGGCGAGAAAAACACGGCCCAACGCCCGTCGGGCGACCACACGGGGGGCACCTGGCCGAACAGGTCGTTGGTGTTGGTCACTGGCACCTCGCCCAGGGGAGCCCATCCCAGTAGCCCCAACTCCGGCCAGGCCAGGATGGCCGCGTACGGCACGTTGCCCTCGGAAGTGAGCCGTCCCTGCCCAAGCGCCACTGGCTCCCCCAGGAACACCACCGCCAGCCGGTTCCCCTCGGGGGAGGCGGCGGCGCTGTAGCCGCCCTCGGCGACGATCGAGGTCACTTCGGCACCGGGCTGCCAGGCATGGAACAGAGGCTTCGGCAGTCCCTCCCACTCTGAAGGATCGCCTGAGTAGGCGACGAAGAGCACCTCATCTGCAGCCCAACCGAGTGCCTGCGTCCACTCCGCCCCCGCCAGGTCCGCCAGGGCTAGCGGATCCTCCGGGCCCGGCCAGGGCAGGACCACCGCCTCGCCCAGCCCTCGACCCCAACTGGTGGCGGCCAGCCACTCCTGGTCGGGGCTGAAGTGGTACACGGTGGCGAACACCTCGGCGTAAGGCGCCTCGCCGCCGGGCAGGTTCACCAGGGGCGCAAGCTCGCCCGTCTCCACGTCCAGGGAGTAGAGCGACTCGCAGGCGGTGCCGCAGTGCAGCGTGAAGGCCACCGTGGTATCGCCGAGCCAGGCCACGAACTGCTTGGCGTCGCTCACGCTCAGCCGCCCCGTGCCGGGCATGAGGTCCGCCCAGTCGGCTTCTCCCAGCCGGGCCAGGGCGATCCCGATGGCGAAATCCTCTTTGGGGAAGGTGAAGACCAACCCCTCGCCGTCGGGCGTCCAGGCCACGTCGCCGATGCCCTCCACGTGCCAGCGGTCGGTCACGGCGAAGTCAGGCAACCGGCGCACCTCCAGCCGGGGGAAGCCGGCCTCCTGGCTGCTCACGGCATAGGCCAGCTTCCGGCCATCGGGGCTCCAAGCCAGGGTGCCGATGCCGGCGGTGGGCAGGACGCCCAGGAGGCCGGCTTCCTCCGTGAGCGCTTCGGGCGGCTGGTACTGGCGGCAGCCTTCGGAGAAGGGAGCGGTGTTGATGCAGCCGGCGGACGAGGGCGGCGGCAGCATAGCATCCTCGTCGGCGGGGCGGAGGGTTGAGGCGATGGCGTCCAGAGGCTCCAGGTCGCCGTAGGCCTGGACCTGGATGCTGGTGCCCTCGATGACGGCCAGCACGGCCGCCATCCGGCCCCCGATGTTGCCGGTGAACTCCACCCGCACGGCCGGGATGCCGGCGGCCAGCTCGATCTCCTCCTCGGCCAGCACCTGGGTCTCGGTCCGGATACGCTGCACCATCTCCTCCAGCGTCTCGGGCCTACCGGCCGGGTTGGGCACCACGTCTATCTTGGTCTGGTCCGAGGGCACTCCGCCCCGGCCCGGAGCGCCGGGGTCGAGGGTGGTGATGATGGTCACTCCGCCGTAAGTGGGGTAGATGTACCAGCCCTCCGGGTAGTCAATGGAGTAGCCCGCCTCCGGGTCGGTGAAGGTGGCCATGCCCGCGACCGGCTCCGTGGGGCCGGGGGTGGGCAGAGGCGAGACCGGCGTGGCGGCAGCCTCCGGCGTCGCCGTGTCCGTAGGGATGGGCGGCTGGGTGGGGGCGCTGGTCGCCGTCGGCGCCGGGGTGGCGCAGCCTCCCACCAGCGTCGCCAGTGTGGCCACCAGCAGCACAGGCAGTACCAGGTCATAGAGTCGTCTCATGGCGTTCACCTCTTCTGGCCGGCCGAAACGCTTTCGGCCATTGTACCGGGGTCCCCGCCGGACGGCAACGCCATCCGGCGGGCTCGCAGTGTAGAGACGCGCCAAGGGCGGGGAGGGTTCCGGCCTGGAGGGCCGGCTTCGCAGGATCTAGCACGCGGGTTTACCCCGTGCGGACGGCCTGCGCCCATACCCCGCGTCACGGCGCTTACCCCGTGCGGCGCGCCGGCGGCCACGTTGCGCCCGCGTGCCGTCACGACGTGCGGACGGCCTGCGCCCATACCCCGCGCCACGCCGCTTACCCCGGGCAGCCCGCGGCGTTACGCTCGCCCGCCTGTCTGGACCCCGACCGGCGCCGAGACTACACTCACGTATCAGCAACGATGTTCATCGGGAGCGACTTCCGTGGGAAGGTTCACCAAGCGAGTGGCGCGGGCTGTACTGCTGGCGTTCTCTCTGCTGCTCGCCGTCATCGCCCTGCCCGCCGGAGCGGAGGGCGGCGGCGCCCAGCGGACCGTCCTGGTCGAGTTCTTCTGCACCCAGGGCTGCCAGTGGGCGGCGACGGCCGCGGACGCCCTGGACCGCGTCGCCGACGAGTACGGCCCGGAGCAGGTCCTGGTCCTGGAGTACAACCTCGACCTGGACCGCGAGCTGTTCGAGCGACGCTTCCATCTCTACGTGCCTCCGGGGACCCACGTCCCCTTCGCCTTCTTCGACGGCAGCCGCCTGGGCATCTATGGCTCCAACAACGACGCCGAGGAGAGCTACGGCTGGTACCGCGATGCTGTGGAGCAGGAGCTGGCGGCGCCCAGTCCGCTACGCCTGGCCGTAGCCAGGCACGTCGAGGGGCGGCAAGTGGCTTTCGAGGCCCGCCTGACCAACGTGTCCGAACGGCCGCTCGATTCCGCCGATCTCTACTTCGCCCTCTACGAACGGGCCCAAGTAGGCCGCACCCACCGCCTGTTGCGGCACCTCAGCCCGGCCCTGTCCGTGGGACCGCTGGCTCCCCGCGGATCGCGGACCATAGCTTACACCTGTCCCGCCTTGGCCGCCGAGGCGGACTTGGCCCGGATCGAGGGGCTGGCGTTCGTGCAGGAACGGGACAGCCTCGAGGTGCACCAGGCCGCCCATGCCGGCCTCCCTAGCCTGACGCTGGGGCTGGACTCGCTGGCGGCCGTAGTGACTCCGGGAAGTCCCGCCTTGGGACCGCATGCCGTCATGGTGGACGGCCTGGGGCTGTCCTTCAGCTGGACGGTGGCGGCCCCGAGCGAGCAATGGCTGGAGGTCGCGCCCCGGGCCGGCGCCCGAGGGGAGGCGTTCCAGGTTACCGTCGATCCGGCCGGGTTGCCCTACGGCACCTACACCGCCGCCGTGGTCGTGCGCGCCGACGCCGCCCTGACACCCGCCGAACGCACTCTGTCGGTCACCGTCCACGTCGCGCCCGAGGTGCGCACGACGTACGTGCCCCTGGTGGCGACTGGCTGAGCCCGGGGGAGAGAGCCCGCTGGAGGGTGGGGCGTCCACCGGGGGGTGGGGGTCCCACCGGAGGGCGGGAGCTCACCGGAGGGTGAACCCTCCGGCTACCCAGGCCATGCCCGCCCGCCGGAGGGCTGACACGTCTCCCAGCCGGCGAAGGCCGGCTTCGCAGGATCTAGCACGCGGGTTTACCCCATGCGGACGGCCTGCGCCCATACCCTGCGCCACGCGGGTTTACCCCGTGCGGACGGCCTGCGCCCATACCCCGCACCACGCCGTCATCGCCTGCCTCGCCACCCCTTCTGGACATCCCTCCCGCCCGATACTACACTGACTCACATTTCAGCAACCGAACTCACCACTACGCGCCACATGTTGTGGGGCCGGCACCCGTGGCCGTCCTGGGGGCAGGCGCGGTGACCTGCCCCTACGACGGGATGCGGTGTGGTTGTAGGGCGGCACCTGTGGCTCTCCACCGGGAGGTAGTCAGCTCATGTCCTGCTCCGCCTACCTCAGCGAGATCGAGCGCGAGTGGCGCTCGGGCCGCGCCACCGAGCGCACCTTCTACCCCGCCCTCAAGGCCCTCCTGGAGGCCCAGGGCATGGGCATCGCCGCCACCATCGAGCCCTCCCGCATCCAGGCCGGAGCGCCCGACTTCGTGGTGGTGGGCGCCGGGGCCACCGCCGGCTACCTGGAAGCTAAGGACCTGGACGCTTCCCTGGACGAGGCCGAGCGCACCGAGCAGCTCCGGCGCTACCTCCGCTCCCTGGCGAACCTGGTGCTCACCAACTTCCTCGAGTTCCGCTGGTACGTGGACGGCGAGCACCGGCGCACCGCCCGGCTGGCCCGACTCACCGCCGGCGACGGCCTGCGGCGGGACCGGCAGGGGACGGCCGAGGTCGAGGCCCTGCTGCACGACTTCCTCGCCCACGCCCCCGAGCCGGTGGAGTCCCCCGCCGAGCTGGCCCAGCGTATGGCCCGCCTCACCCACATCATCCGCGACACGGTTATCGAGGCCTTCGAGCGGGGCCAGCCGTCCGACATGCTGCGCGGGCTGCGCCGGGCCTTCGCCCGCACCCTCCTCCCTGACCTGGATCGGCCGGAGAACGTCTCCCAGTTCGCCGACATGTACGCCCAGACGGTGGCCTACGGCCTCTTCGCCGCCCGGGTCAACCACCAGGGGCCGGAGCCCTTCCACCGCTACCACGCCGCCCGGGAGATCCCCCGCACCAACCCCTTCCTGCGCCGCCTCTTCGACGCCATCACCGGGGTGGACATGGACGAGGAGCCCTACGTCCCCTTCGTGGACGACCTGGCTCACCTGCTGGACCAGGCCCACATGGACCGCATCCTGGCCCACTTCGGCCGCCGCACCCGCCAGGAGGACCCCGTGGTCCACTTCTACGAGACCTTCCTGGCCGCCTACGACCCCCGCCTGCGGGAGATGCGGGGCGTCTACTACACCCCCGAGCCGGTGGTCTCCTACATCGTCCGCTCGGTGGACCACCTGCTCAAGGAGCGCTTCGGGCTCCCCGACGGCCTGGCCGACACGGCCCCGGTGCAGTACGACCACCAGGTCACCGAGAACGGCGAGCCCCGCACCGTGCGCCGGAGCGCCCCCAAGGTGCTGGTGCTGGACCCGGCCTGCGGCACGGGCACCTTCCTCTACGCCGCGGTGGACCTGATCCGGGAACGGTACATGGAGCGGGGCAACGCCGGCATGTGGTCGGGCTACGTGCGGGAGCAGCTCCTGCGCCGGCTGTTCGGCTTCGAGCTGCTCATGGCCCCCTACGCCGTGGCCCACCTCAAGCTGGGGATGCAGTTGGCGGGGCAGGACCTGCCCGAGCCCCTGCGGGCGGAGTGGGCCTACGACTTCGGCAGCGAGGAGCGGCTGGGGGTGTACCTGACCAACACCCTGGAGGAGGCGGAGCGGCAGGTGGAGAGCCTGTTCGGGCCCTACCGCGCCATCAGCGACGAGGCCAACGCCGCCGCCGAGGTCAAGCGCGACCTGCCCATCATGGTCATCATCGGCAACCCGCCCTACTCCGGCCACTCGGCCAACAAGGGGGACTGGATAGACGGCCTGCTCAAGGGCCGCCTGCCCGACGGGACGGAAGTGCCCAGCTACTACCAGGTGGACGGCCAGCCGCTGGGGGAGCGCAACCCCAAGTGGCTGCAGGACGACTACGTCAAGTTCATCCGCTGGGCCCAGTGGCGCATCGAGCAGACGGGCGCCGGGGTGCTGGCCTTCATCAGCAACCACGGCTACCTGGACAACCCCACCTTCCGGGGCATGCGCCAGTGCCTCATGGGCACCTTCAGCGACATCTACGTCCTGGACCTGCACGGCAACGCCAAGAAGCGCGAGGTCTCGCCCGACGGCTCGCCCGATCACAATGTCTTCGACATCCAGCAGGGAGTGGCCATCGGCATCTTCGTCAAGGAGCCCGGGCGCGAGGGGCCGGCGACGGTGCACCACGCGGAGCTGTGGGGCACGCGCGAGGGCAAGTACGCCGCTCTGTGGGAGAACGAGGCCGCGACTACGGAGTGGCGGCAGTTGCAGCCGCAGTCGCCCTACTACCTGTTCACGCCCCAGGACATTGACCTGCTGGGGGAGTATCAGGCCGGGTGGAAGCTGACCGAGGCGATGCCGGTGAACGTTCTGGGCTTCCAGACGCACCGCGATCACTTTGCCATCGCGTTCGACGAAGAGGAGATGCGCCACCGCATCTCTGACCTGCGCAACGAGGACTACACGGACGACGAACTAAGCCAGAGATACCACCTGGAAGACAGCTCCACTTGGGTGCTGTCCCGGGCGCGGGCGCAGCTTCGTGCGGATCAGTCCTGGCAACGTTGGGTAGGCATATGCATGTACCGCCCTTTCGACTGGCGAACCGGCTACTTCAGCGCTGCGGTGATGGACCGCCCTCGCCGCGAGTTGCTGGATCACGTGTTCGGCAGGGATAACCTGTGCTTGAACACGGTCCGACAGACTCGGGCGCAGTGCTGGCGACACGCCCTGGTGTCGCGTGTCCCGGCGCCGGCAGTATGCGTGGAAGTCAAGGATGGCTCCAGTGTGTTCGCTCTGTACTTGTACCCTCCCTCGCACACATCCCCTAGCCAGCACCAGATGTCCTTGAATGACTCCCCCTGGCCCGCCGGCCCCGGCGGCCGCACCCCCAACCTCGACCCCCGCTTCGTGGCCGACCTGGAAACGGGCGTGGGCCTCTCCTTCGTCCCCGACGGCAGCGGCGACCTGGTGGCCACCTTCGGCCCGGAGGACGTGTTCCACTACGTCTATGCCGTCCTCCACTCCCCCACCTACCGCGACCGCTACGCCGAGTTCCTCAAGATAGACTTCCCCCGCATCCCCCTCACCTCGGACGCCGACCTCTTCCGGCAGCTGTGCCGGCTGGGGGCGGAGCTGGTGGGGCTGCACCTGCTGGAGGCGGGGGCGCTGGCCCATCCCTTCACCACCTTCCCCGTGCCCGGCACCAACGAGGTGGCCCGCGGCTACCCCCGGTACCTGGCCCCGGGCGAGCCCGAGCCCGGCAGCGGCCGTCCCCTGGAGCGGGGTCGGGTCTACATCAACCCGGACCAGTACTTCCGGGACGTGCCGCCGGAGGTGTGGGAGTTCCACGTGGGCGGGTACCGGGTGTGCGAGAAGTGGCTCAAGGACCGGCGGGGCCGCAGGCTCTCGTTCGAGGACCTGCAGCACTACCAGAAGGTGATCATGGCCCTGGGGGAGACGGTCCGGCTGATGGAGGAGGTAGACGCGGCCATCCCTGAGTGGCCCATCGGGTGAGGGGGGCGTGGGCGCGGCGCACGGGGTAGACCCGCGTGGTGCAGACGTGGATGTGGCCGCCGGGCCGTCCACACGGGGTAAACCCGCGTGCTGGATCTTGCGAAGCCGGCCTTCGCCGGCTGGGAGAGGTGTGAGTCCGCCCGAGGGCGGGCTTGGCCTAGGTAGCCGGGGGGTTGACCCTCCGGTGGGTCTGAGCATGGATAGCCAGTGGCAAGGGAAGAGGTTCGATGCCAACTCCGTACTCCGAGGTATACCTTCACCTAGTGTGGGCAACGTGGGATCGCTTACCGATGATCACGACGCCGGTCGAGGACCGTCTGTATGGGGCGTTGGTGGCCAAGTGCGCCGAGCTCGGCTGTCTCTGCCTGGCTGTAGGGGGAACCGAGGACCACGTCCACCTGCTGGTGCGGCTGGCCCCTCAGGTAGCGGTGTCCACCCTGGTAGGACAGCTCAAGGGGGCTTCGTCTCACCTGGTGAACCACGAGATCCTGGGCGGCGGCTTCCGATGGCAGGGCAGCTACGGGGTATTCTCGGTGTCGAAGGGGTCGGTTGCAGCGGTAAGCGAGTACGTCCTGGGACAGAAGGCGCATCACCGCGACGGCGCTACGCTGCCAGCGGTGGAGCGGTGTCAGGCCGAGTGAAAGCTCGACGGCGGGCACGCGACAGGCACGTGGACGCCGGACATCGAAAGGGGCAAAACCGTGTGGTGCAGGTGTGGCTGCCAGACACCGCACGGGGTAAACCCGCGTGCTAGATCTTGCGAAGCCGGCCTTCGCCGGCTGACACATGAGCCCGCCGGAGGGCGGGCTTGGCCTAGGTAGCCGCCAGGTTCACCCTCCGGTGAACTCCCCACTGACTTCAGCAATGCGGACGGGTGTGCCCGCCAGACACCGCACGGGGTAAACCCGCGTGCTAGACATTGCGAAGCCGGCCTTCGCCGGCTGACACATGAGCCCGCCGGAGGGCGGGCTTGGCCTAGGTAGCCGGAGGGTTCACCCTCCGGTAGGTCTTCGCCAGGCCGCTCCACCCTCCGGGGGACGTCCATCGTCCGGTGTGCCCCGCCTCACCCGCCGTCTACTCCAGCGCCCGAACCTCGGCGTACTCCGCCCCCGCCTCCTCCAGGCGCCCCCTCACCGCCTCCACCTGTTCCCAGTCGAAGCGCAGGGCCAGGCCGCAATCGCTGGAGAACTGCCGCGGAGTGGGGATGAGCTTCACCCGCAGGCCGGCCCCCAGGAGGACCTTCTCCGCCCGCAGGGCCGAAGACGTAGTGTGAAACAGGACCACGCCCAGGCCGGTCAAGACCGCACCACCTGCGCCACCGCCTCCACCGCCCTCTCCACGTCCTCCGGGAAGGTGAAGGGCCCCGGCGCCAGCCGCACCGTGCCCGAAGGGAAGGTGCCGATGGTCCGGTGGGCGGCCGGGGCGCAGTGCAGGCCCACCCGGCACAGGACCCCGTGCTCCTCGTCCAGCCTCAGCCCGATCTCGGACACCTGCTGTCCCTCGGCGGTGAAGGAGACCACCGCCACGGAGCGGGCCGGGTCCAGGGTGCCGTACACCGTCACCCCGGGGATGGCACTCAGGCCCTCGATCAGCCCCTTGGTCAGCGTCTGCTCGTGCTGCCGGATGGCCTCCACTCCCCTCTGTTGCACCCAGGCTATGCCCGCTCCCAGGCCGGCGATGCCCACGCCGTTGGGGGTGCCGCTCTCGTACCGGTCCGGCAGGTCCGGCGGCTGACGCTGAGACTCGGAGCGGCTTCCGGTGCCCCCCTCGTACAGGGGGGCGAGGGCATCCGGGTCCACGTGGGGGCCCAGGACCAGGCCTCCGGTGCCCGGGGGCCCCAGGAGGCTCTTGTGGCCGGTGAAGGCCAGCAGGTCTATGCCCAGAGCCCCCATGTCCAGGGGCAGAGCCCCGCCGGTCTGAGCCGCGTCCACCAGCAGCGGCAGACCGTGGCAGTGGGCGATGGCGGCCACCTCGCCCACCGGCAGCAGCGTGCCCACTACGTTGCTGGCATGGTTCATGGCGATCAGCTTCGTGTCCGGGCGGAGAGCCTCCTCGACCGCCGCCGGGTCCAGGGTGCCGTCCCGGCGGCAGGGTACCACGGTGAGGTGCACCCCCTCGCCCTCCAGCCGCCGCAGGGGGCGCATAACGGCGTTGTGCTCCATGCCGGTGGTGACCACGCCATCGCCCGGGTGGAGTAGCCCCTTGAGGGCCAGGTTGAGGGCGTGGGTGGCGTTGAGGGTGAAAATGACTCGTAGGGGGTCGGAGACGCCGAAGAGCTCCGCCACCTGCTCGCGCACCCCGTAGAGCACCCGGCCCGCCGCAATGGACAGGCTGTGGCCGGAGCGGCCCGGGTTCCCCCCGGTGCGCTCCAGGAAATCGCACATGGCCCGAGTCACCTCGGGCGGCTTGGGCCAGGAGGTGGCAGCGTTGTCCAGGTAGATCACCGGCACCGCACCGGTCGCACTGCCACGGCGGTCTCGGCAGTCACAGACGGATGAGCGGTCCGAAGGCCACGGCCAGGGCGGCGCTCACCACGCCTACCATAAGGGCGGCGGCGAAGCCAACCAGGAAGGGGCGCGGTCCCAGCCGGCGGAGGAAGCCGAAGTCGGTGCTCAGCCCCACGGCGGCCAGTGCCGCCAGGAGCAGGTTCTCCGCCACTCCCTTGACGCTCCCGATCAGGTTGCCCCAGCCTTCGCGGTTCCAGAGGCCGAGGGCCAGGCCCCCCCGGGCCAGCCCGGCGTCGCCGATGCTCCTCAGCGCTGCCACGGCCAGGAACCCCACCACGAACAGAGGCAGCAGCCCGAGCACTTCCACCCGCCCGCCGGCTCGGCGGGCCCGGCCACGGGCGTAACGGTAGGCCATCAGGGGAACGACGGCAGCCATGAACACGTTGCGCACCATCTTGATCACCACCGCCACGTCGGCTGCTGAGGCCGGACCGTCCGGCAGGAAGACCTGATCGAAGATGAGGCTGGAGGCCACCACCTGGGAGGTGTCGTGCACCGACGTGCCCAGGAACAGGCCCACCCGGGCCGCGTCCAGCCCGAACAGGGCCTGGGCCAGGTAGGGGTAGAGGAACGTGGCCAGGGCACCGAAGATGGTGATGTTGGCGGCGGCGTAGGCCACTTCCTCGTCCTCAGCCTCGATGCAGGGTGCGGTAGCCACGATGGCCGAGAGGCCGCAGATGCCGGTGCCCACGGCGATCAGGGTGCCCAGCCGCTCGGGCAGCCGCAGCCGCCGGACCAGGAGCCCGGTAAAGACCAGGCCGGCCGCGATGCACAGCGCCACCACCGGCACGCCATAGGCCCCCACGCGGGCTACGTCCAGCAGGCTCAGGCGGATGCCCAGGAGGATGATGCCCAGGCGAAGGAGCTTGCGGACGCTGAAGCGGACCCCCGGCTGCAGCACTCTGGGTGTGCGCGTCAGGTTAGAGACGGCCAGGCCCACTACGATGGCCACCATGATGGGGGAGATGGGGTTCTGCCGGAAGCCCAACAGGCGGACGCCGATCCAATCTGCCAGAGTCAGGCCCACCCAGGCCACCAGGCCCGAGGCGATCAGCCCGGGCACCAGGGACGGGACCTGACGCAGGGGCACGCCCAGGGTCATGCGCTCCAGCTGGGAGGGCGTCTTGCCGGCAACAGATGAAGCCATGGTCTAGTCCTCGGCAGCTTTGACGGCCACGAAGATAAGCTCGCCCGGGTAGGTGGCCCCGTAAGGGCTGCGGTCGTAGTCGGAGTAGAGCGCCTCCACCTGGAAGCCGCAGCGGGCAAGGAGGTGCTCGGCCTCAAAGCGGAAAAGGTAGCGCATGGGGAAGCCGCATACGAGCCGCTCCTCCCGGCCGTCCAGGTGGCGGACGTGGTAGAGTAGTTCGATATCCTGGACCTGGCGGAAGTGGTCCCGGGAGACGACACGGTCGAAGCGGCGGGCCTTTCTGCCGTCCGGGAGGTCAAACCAGTCTTCTGCCGCCTGCTCGCCCGGGCTCACAGGGGTCGCCAAGAGAGGGATGGAGGGGTTGAACAGGTCGAGCACCAGCTTGCCGTCGGGGAGGAGATGGCGCCGTATGGTGAGGAGACACGAGATCTGGTCCTCGATGGTGATCAGGTGCTGAAACGGGCGGAAAGGGATGGTGGCCAGGCCGTACCGACGGCCCAGGTCGAAGTGCCGCATGTCCTCCTCCACCAGGGTGACCCGGCCTCGGACCTCCTCGGGCTCCTGGGCCAGCTTACGGCGGCAGATGGAGAGCATGGCGGCCGACCGGTCAAGCCCCGTGATCTCCTTGCCCACCCTGGCAGTGGGGATGAGCACGCGACCGGTACCGCACCCGATCTCGAGCACCGGGCCGTCGGCCTTAAGAGCCTCCTCGACGAAGAAGCCTACGTCGGCCCGATCCCGGTAAGGCGGGAACAGGTCGTAGATCTCAGCCGTACTGGCATACTCGTCACAGAAGCCGGCCGTGTCCACGGTGCCTCCTTAGGGTGTGGCGACAGGGAGGATAGCACAGCCACGGCGGGGCGCACCATGCGACGCCGCCTGGGGATTCCACCGCGGAGCGCGCGGAGACCGCTGAGGCGGAGAGAAGGAAAACGTAGGTCGAGGACGCCTGAGAGGCCCGTGGGCGAGCACGTTACCCACTGTCGGTTAGCCGGCTCCGCGTCTTCGTACCTTGTCTTTGCGTCTTTCCAGCGGTCTCGGCGCTCTCTGCGGTAAGATGCCCCGGGCCAAGCCCGCCGTGCTAGCTCAGGCTCGGCCTTACTGGTATGCCCTTACGGGCCGACTCGTTGGCCGCCAGGGTGACGGCCAGGGTCTTCATGGCGTCGTCGTAAGGGCTGCGCACGAGGGACGGGTCCTTCTGCAAGATGGCGTCCACGAAGGCGCGATCTACGTTGACCTCCTGTCCGTGCTCGCCGTCCAAGTCGGGGTTCTCTTCGGGCAGGGTGCGTAGCCTGGCTCCCCTGAGCTCGATCCGGCTGCCGTCGAGCAGGAAGTGCATGCTGGAGTCGCCGCCGCCCTTGTGCATCTGGCAGGAAGTGGTCAGGCTCACTGGGGTACCGTCCTCCAGCCTCATGGCCACGGAATAGACGTCCGGTATGTCCACGTACTCCCAGTCTCCCATGACGCGGAGGGCGTAATCGGCGTACACCGAGGTGATCTCTTTGCCGGTGACGTAGCGGACCATGTCCACCTGATGGGTGGTCTGCTCCACCAGCTGCCCGCCGGAGCGGTTCATCTGGCGCCACCAGGGCAGGTCGGCCATCCCGCCCCAGCGGTTGATGACTATCATGGCCACAGTCCGATCGGCCAGGAAGCGGCGCAACCGAGTGGCGTAGCCGAAGTACCGCAGGGTGTAGCCGACGCTGGTGATGATGCCGGCGCTGCGGCAGGCTTGCCATATCTCCCTCGCCTTGTCCAGACTCAAGGCGACGGGCTTCTCCACGAATAGGTGTATGCCTTTGCGGGCGGCGATCAGCTCAGCGTCGGTGTGGGCGAAGGGCGGGATCACCACGTAAAGGGCATCCAGCTCTTCCTTGTCGAGCAGTTCGTGATGGTCGGTGTAGGAGCGGGCTCGGTACTCGGTCCCTACTGAGGTGGCCAGTTCGGGGTTGATGTCGCAGACGGCTACCACCCGCGCCTCGGGGATGCTGCGTAGGGATTGCAGGTGATGCTGGCCCATGCCGCCAAGGCCGATGAAGCCCACTTTCACGGTGTCCATTCTCGTGGAACCTCCCCCCCGCTCGGGGCGTGCGTGTAGGGCGCCCCGGCGTGACTGGCCGGCATTCTACCACCCAGCGAGGAGGTGTCCACAGGGCGGACGTAGTGGTCCGCCCGTGAACGATACCCGCGACCTGGTAGGGGCAGGCCACCGTGCCTGCCCAGGGAGGACGCTCGAGGGGAAGGGGCCTGGTACCCGGCCGCGGGCCCTCAGCAGGTGCCTTCAGCCGCCAGCCTTCCCTCTGTCTCCTGCCGGCATAGGCCGCCCGGCCCGAGAAGGAAGGCCGGAGGGACAAGAGCATACTCCTGTCCCTCTACGGAGATGAAGGTGTCTAGCGGCGGAACAGCCCCAAGATGAGAGTGATCACGAAGATGGCCAAGAAGAGGTAGAAGAGTATCTTCGCGATCTCGATGGCGGCCCCGGCAATGGTGGTAAAACCGAGTAGGGCGAGAATCAGCGCGATGACGAGGAAGATCAGAGCCCACCGTAACATTACAGCCTCCTCAAGCTAACAGGGTAGATGGACCGTCGAGTAGAGCATACACGCGGGTATTATCATCGCTGCCCGATGGGGATGCAAGCGCATTCGAGGGCTGGGGCTGAATGGACGCGACGCTTGAGGAGCACATGCCAATCAGCGCGCACCATTGCCAGTGCCGCACGGTTGCTGTGGCACCCCTAGGGGTGCATCGGCGGCGCGGCTCCACCGCTATTCTGGCTCGGACTCGTCCTCAGCCTGGGCGGCGACCTCCTCGACGGTGCGGCCGCTGAGGACGGATTCCGGCCGGTCCCGAACCAGGTCACGCCCCGGATCGGCCTCGTCGTCATCCATCTTGATGAGGAGCCAGCGGGCGTCCTCACCCTTGCCGGTGCGGATGAGGGCATAGCCTCCCCGGAGCTTATGCCCCTCCAGCCAGACGCTGACGCGACCCCGCTCCAGTGCCTCTTCCATCGGGACCGGGCGGTCGTCGTCGCGGGCCAGGTTGCGATAGGTGCCCATATCCCACACGATAACGGTGCCACCCCCGTATTCGCCCTGAGGAATGTTGCCCTCGAAATCGGCATACTCCATAGGGTGGTCCTCGGTGGGGACGGCCAGGCGCTTGTCCTTGGGGTTGGGCGAAGGACCCTTGGGCACCGCCCAGGACTTGAGCACTCCGGCCACCTCGAGACGGAAGTCGTAGTGCAGGGTGGAGGCGGCATGCTTCTGCACCACGAAGATGGGCTTCTCGCCGGCCGGACGTGCCTCTCCGGCTGGCTCAGGAGTGCGGGAGAAGTCGCGCTTCTCACGATAGGTCTTGAGTGCATCGGCCTGGCTCATGGCACTCTCCTCCCTGGGCCCATCGGGCAGACGCGCCGGGGCCCCCTGGTCAGGGCAATTGGTCCCAGAACTCGGGTGTAGGGGTGGGTGGCTGCACTCCTTCGGGCAACTCATCCCTCACCACGGCGGCGAGAAGCTGGTCCACCGGCGCGTACCGGTCCGTGAGGGTGATGGTGCGCCCGCCGGCCAGCACCTCATCCAGCTCTTCCTGGCTAAGGACACGGTGGGCCAGGAGGGCGCTGCCATCGCCGCCGTCTATGTCCTTGAAGGCTTCGAGATCCAGGGGGTGGCGCCCCGCCACCAGCACGTAGGTGGTGCGCACCGACCAGCGCCAGTTCTCGGTGGTGGGGATGACGTAGACGTGCTCGAAGCTCTGCCTCAGGGTGTGGGTGTAGGCGCGAAGGAAATCGCCGCCGGCTCCGTCAATGATGTTCACCAGGTACAGCCCGTGGTCAGCCAGCCAGGCGCGCACCCTCTGGTTGAACTCGTGCGTGGTGAGGTGGTAGGGCACCGAGTAGTCGTTGAAGGCGTCGCCCATGATCAGGTTGTAGTGGTGGTCGGGCTCACGCTCCAGGAACAGGCGGGCGTCCTGGTTGAAGCTGGTGACGGTGGAATCGGCGGGCAGGCCCATGTACTCGTAGGCGACTCGGGTGACGGCCGGGTCTATCTCGATGACGTCCAGCCGGCTGCCGGGGTACACGTTCTCCATGTAGCGGGGAAAGGTGTAGCCGCCGCCTCCGATGAAGAGGGCGCTGAGCGTGGCGTTCCTCTGGGCCTGGTACTGAGTGGCCTCGGCGTATACCTGCTCGTAGCCGTACACCAGCCTGGTGGGATCGGAGAGGGAGGAGTAGCTGTGGACCAGTCGGTCGAGGATGAGAAGCCGGACGATATCGCCGTGGCGATTCTCCTCCCGCACTTTGATGCAGAAGTAGTCGGTCTCCAGGGTGCAAGGGGAGAGCGAGTGGGTGGGCCACCAGATCACCCCGGCCAGGGCTAGCGATCCCATGAATGAGGCGCCCAGCGCCCGGGGTTTTCCCGTCAGGAGCAGGGCGAAGCCCAGGCCCAGAAGCACCACTGCTACACCCAGGACGATGGCATAGGTGCCGAACCAGGAGATGAGAAAGAAGCCGGTGGCGAAAGTACCCACGATGCTGCCCGCCGCCCCGGAGGCATAGATCATGCCCACCGTACGGCCGGTACGGGCCAGGTCCTGCACCGCCAGCTTGGCCACTATGGGCGAGATGCAGCCGAGCACGGCGCTGGGAAGCACGAAGAGAGCAGCGGTCAGGGCCAAGATGCGCCAGACGATGGACCACTGATAGGGCACCCAGTCCGCCATCAGATCCACGGTGAGGATGATGAAGGACGAGAGCCCACCCAGGAGGTAGACCCCGCCCAGCAGGCGGAGGGAGGCCCAGCGGTCCGCCAGGCGGCCGCCCAGGTAGTTGCCCAGACTGATGCCGGCCAAGATCACCCCGATGACGCTGGTCCAGGTGTACAGAGAGACGCCCACGTAGGGTGCGATGATGCGGCCTGCCACCAGCTCCAGGATCATCACGCAGGCATTGGAGAGGAAGACGAGCAGGTTGGGCCGCCAGATCCAAGGTCTGGCCTCGGCGCGGGCGCGAGTAGGGGCGGCTTCCCCAGGGGCAGGAGTGGTCGGGGCCTGGATCGAGGTGCTCTCGGCACTCATGGCACTCATCCGACACGATAGACGGACGGCTCGTCCGACCTGGGCGCCGCGCACCGGTCCCAGTGCTGACATTCTACCCTCCGGGCTCGGTCCGAGCCAGAGCGAGCGGAACGCTGATGACGCTGATGCTGCGCTGATTGACGCCGATCGAGGGGGAGGATATTAAGAGGCAGATCGGCGCGAATCTGCGGCCTATCAGCGTCATCAGCGTTCTATCCCCCTACGTCGTGGAGGATGAGCATGGCATCCGGAGCTCAGCACGCTGGGCAGGGCCGACCTCGGTCCTGGACCCAGAACGAGTGGTACGTGCAGAATAGCCTCTGGCGCACCTCGCCGGCGGCGCCGGGCTCGGCTTCTATCGAACCCTCGGTGGCCGAGGCCTACAGCGGCCATCACTGGGTGGTCACGTACGCGGCGGGCGACGAGCCCTTGCGCCCCGGCAGCCACCTGGCCATCGAGATTCCGGCGGGGTGGACGCCTCACCTGGGCCGGCCCCTGCATGGCGGCCGCCAGATTCTGGTTCCCGCAGGGGTGGTCAATCCGGGCTACTCTGCCTGGGCTCGGGTGGAGGGGGGCCAGGGGACGCGGTTTGAGCTATCGGTGTCGGACTGCACCCGGTTCCAGGTGCTGGACGCGGTGCTGGTGGAGGGTGAGGTCCCCCCAGGTCGACAGGTGCGCATCTACATCGGCACCGAGGACGGCTCTCAACTGCGGTGCCCCTGGTTCGCTCAGGACTCGCCCCTGGCTATGGGGATAGACTTCAACGGTGACGGCGTCTACCTGCCGGTGTCACCCCCTCCGACGGTAACCGTCACCGGGGCGGGGGCGGCGGCCCTGCGAGCCATCGCCCCCGCTACCGTTCAGCCAGGGGAGCGGTTCCCGCTGACGGTCCAGGCTATAGACCAGTACGGAGCGAACCTGGCGGCGAGGTACCAGGGCCAGGTGGAACTGGAGACCTCCGGGCCGATGGAGGAGGTGTCGGACAAGGTTGATCTTCTCCCGCAGGATGGCTCGCAGAAGCGCATTCCCGCCAAGGCCCGGGAGGCCGGCGTGGCGATCATTCGCGCCTTCGATCGGCAGAAGGCGCTGTCGGGCCGCAGCAACCCGATCGGGGTAGGCTTCTGCGACCCAGGGCAGCGCATCCTTTTCGGCGACCTCCACGGTCAAGTCTACGTCAGCATCGGCACCGGCACTCTGGACGAATACTACACCTGGGCGCGGGAAGTGGAGCGGCTGGACTTCTGCGCCCCGGCCAACCACTACGGTGGGCGGATGGACTTCGACAATCTCCCCGACTGGGAGACCGAGCGGCATGAGGCACTGCACGCCCTGTGGGCGGATGACGTGGCCAAGAGCAACCGCTACTACGCCCCGGGCGAGTTCGTCACCCTGGTGTCCTTCGAGTGCGGGGTAGGCCGCTATGGGCACAAGAACGTCTACTACCGGGGGGACAGTGGCATCTACATCAGGGGACAGGACGGGCTGACGCCGGACGAGCTGTGGGGGCGCCTGGATGAGGAAGGCTACCGTGCTCTCACCATCCCCCACCACCCCAAGTTCTGCGGACCCACCGACTGGAGCTTCCGCAACGACAAATTCCAGCGCCTGGTGGAGATCTGTTCTGCCTGGGGCATCTCGGAGGCGTCGGGGCCGCACAGTGTGCGGGCAGCTCTGGCGATGGGGCACCGGCTGGGGTTCGTGGGAGGCACCGACACCCACTTCGGGCAGCCTGGCCGGCCGCCCCATTTCTTCGGCGAGGGAGGTGGGCTGGCGGGGGTGTACGTCCCCGAGCTCACCCGTGAGGCCCTGTGGGACGCTCTCCACGATCGGCGCTGCTACGCCACCACGGGAGCGCGCATCCTGCTTCGCATGGAAGTCAACGGAGCGTTCATGGGGAGCGAGATCGAGGCCGACGAGGTCCGGGTCTCGGCTCACGTGGTGGGGACAGTGCCCGACTTCGAGGTGGACGTGATCCGGAACGGCTCGGTGGTCCACTCGGTGGGAGCCACTGGGTACGAGCACTGGCTGGAGTGGAACGATCGCGAGCCCAAGGGAGGGCAGGAGACCAACGCTGAGCCGGTGAGCTACTACTACGTGCGCGTGCGCCAGCCGGACCGGCACCAGGCCTGGTCTAGCCCGGTGTGGGTGTCATGACCCTGAAGGGTACCGAAGTCGGTGACGACGCCAACGCACTCGAGCAGCAGGCCCTCGAATGGAATTCGAGGCTGTAGGGCCTTGCCGCCGAGCGTCGGCCTGTGCCGAGGCAAGCTGCTCACCAGCACCGGTGTCCGCGCAGGCGGACATCCGGCCGTCAGGCCCCCTAGCCCCGACCTCGGTCGAGGCCCTGAGGAGATGAGCATCTCATGTCTGTGAAGAGACCCAACATCGTTCTGTTCACCACCGACCAGCAGCGGGGCGACTTCTTCGGCCTGGCCGGGCACCCCTTGGTGGAGACGCCCAACCTGGATAGCCTGGTGCAACACGGGCTCTACTTCCCCAACGCCTACTCTGAGATCCCGTCCACCACCGGGGCCCGGCGCATCCTGCTGTCGGGCAAGGGCAACTACCACTGCGGGCTGGTGGGCTACTCCGCCACCGAGTGGCACGAGCCCAACACGCTGGCCCACGTCCTGGCCGACAACGGTTACCACTGCTTCAACGTGGGCTTCCGCAACCTGCACCCAGTCCGCAAGCTCTACGGCTTCCACGAGGTCTCGCCAGGCGAACTGGACCATCGGGAATGGCTGAGGGCTCGTCTGGGGCCCTGGGCTCACGAGCGCTCCCATGGAGTGGACGCCAACGGGTGGACGGCGCGGCCTTGGGACAAGGAGGAGCAGTACCATCGCACCAACTGGACCACCGAGGTGGCCATGGACATGCTCCGCCGCCGAGACCCCACCCGACCGTTCTTCCTGTGGGTCTCTCACCACGCCCCTCACTCGCCTTACGACCCGCCGGGGGCCATCTGGGACATGTACGCCGATCGGGAGCAGCCGCCGGTGCCTGTGGGGGACTGGGCAGAAAGGTATGACGTGGCAGGGCCTGGCCTGCCTGTGACGGCTTGGCACGGTCGGCTTACTCCGGAGCAGACCCGGAGGGGGCGCATCGGCTACATGGGGCTGATCACTCACATCGACTTCCAGTTCGGCTACATGCTGGAGGAGTGGCGCCGTAGTCGCCTCGCCCAGGACACGCTGTTCGTCTACACCGCCGATCACGGGGACATGCTCGGCGACCATCACCTCCACCGTAAGACCTACGCCTACGAGGGCTCGGCTCGCATCCCCTTCGTCATAGGCTACCCCCAGGGATACGAGGGGCCCACGGGCACCTGCGATCGGGTGGTGGGCCTGCAGGATGTCATGCCCACCATCCTAGAGGTAGCCGAGGTGGAACCGCCTCCCGGGATGACCGGCCGCAGCGCCCTGGCAGCGGCCCGCGGGGAGCCCTGGCGGGAGTTCCTGCACGGCGAGCACTCCCCCTGCTACGCCCTGGAGCCGGCCATGCACTACCTGACCGACGGCAAGCGCAAGTACATCTGGTTCCCGGCCACCGACGAGGAGCAGTTCTTCGACTTGGAGAGCGACCGGCAGGAGCTGAGGAACCTGGCAGGGGACCCCGGTCACGCAGATGAGGTGGCGCGCTGGCGGGAGCGTCTGGTGCAAGTGCTGGCCGAGCGCGGGGACGGGTTCAGCGACGGTCGCAGGCTTCTGCCGAGGCGGGAGTGGTGGGGGCCTGAGGCGAAGTAGGGCAGCAAGGCGCCGCTGCCGTTTGATGGCCGGTGCCACGGCCCTCTCCGGCCGCTTCGCCGGCCCATTTGGGACTTACGGGACGCGGGATGAGTGACCCGACAGCGACGTGGACATCGCGGTTCTGTTACCTCCTGACCAGTCCCGGCAGCAGCCCTCGCTGATGCTGACCCCCTCTCATTTGGCGCTGGAAGACGCCCTCCGCAGACCGGTGGATCTGCTGAACGCCCGTGAGGTCTCGACCGTGTTCCAGAAGGAGATCATCAGCGCCGGTCGCCTCCTCTATTGCGCCGACCCCACCGGCGTACCCGAATTCGAGATGCTGACGCTCTCGCTCTATCAGAAGCTGAATGAGGAGCGGAAAGAGATCCTGGCAGCGTTTCGCGAGACGGGCAGGGCTTACCCCGTATGACCGATGCCGTCATCGTCACTTGCTCCGTCAGCTCTAGGTCTGCCTCCGTCTCGTGGGCACTGCCGACCCGGTCGGTCAGCCCGCGAAGGCGGGCTTCGCCTAGGTAGCCGGGGGCTTCAGCCCCCGGACCCTCTTACCACGGGATCGCCTGACCGGGTCACGCAGGCTCTGAAACAAGGGGCTTCTCTGCCTGGGCGGCCCTGGTTCTGGCCCACAGGATGAGAGGGACGGTCAGAGCCAGGAAGGCGGCGCTGAGTCCGTACACCCACCGAATGCCCAGCAGAGGCAGGAAGGCGTAGGCCGCCAGGGGGCCGAGGCCGGACCCGAGGTCCCCTGCGGTCTGGTAACCACCCACGTGTCGCCCGCGGGATCCGGCTCGGGTCAGGTCGCCCAGCCAGGCCACCAGTAGCGGCGGCACTACCCCATACGCCACCGCGGCCAGCAGCACTCCCGCCCCGATGTAGGCGGGCGCGGTGCTGCCGGCGAAGGCGGCCAGCCCGGCTACTCCCAGCACCTCGCCCAGTACCAGGACGCGCACTCGATCCCCCAACCTGTCGCTCAGATGTCCCAAGGCCGGGGAGGTGACGATGGTGGTGACGTTGCGGGCGAACAGAAGGAGGCTGGTGAGGGAAGCGACACCGATAACCCAGGCGCCCAGGTGAGCCTCTTCCCCCACGGCTTGCCGGAGGTAGAGCCCGAACGTGGAGTAGAACACCCCGGCGAAGAAGAAGCGATGGGCGAAGTTCAACGCGGCGATAACCCAGAGGCGCAGGTCGGCGCCCACCATCCCCTGCCAGGAGGCGCGGACGGCCGCCCCCAGGGAGGGACGCTCCGGCTCGACGGTCCTCCGGGGCGCCGGCGGCGTCTGAGGCAGGGTGAGCGCGCCCATCACCCCGATGGCACTGAAGAGGCTGAGCGCCACCATGGCGCGGGGAAGCTGCAGCCAGTCCACCAGGAAGCCGCCCAGCAGCATGCCCACCGACCCGCCGAAGTAGGAGTAGGAGGCGTAGATGCTGGTGAGACGCCCCCGATCGTCCGCCCGGCTGGCATCTAGAATCATCCCATAGGCGGCCACGGTGAGCAGAGACCAGGCCAAGCCCCAGAGGGCGCGCGAGATCAAGAGGGGCCAGAACCCCCGCAGGAGGCCATAGGCAGCGGTGGACAGAGCCCCGACGGCCACGCCGATCACGTACGGGCCCCTACACCCCAGCCGATCGGCCAGCCAGCCGCTCACCAGGTTGAGGGGGAGCCGGACGAGGCGGTTCACGCTGAGGAGCCAGCCTACCTGAGCCGTGCTCACAGCCAGGAGGCCGTACTGGGCGGGCAGCACCGCGTACAGAGTGGCATCGCCGAAGAGGGCCAGCGACGTGCAGAGGGCAAGGGTCCACACTATGCGCTTGCGGTGGGTGGCTGTCATTGGGCATCCCCTGCGCTGCGGCGGACGGTCGGGGCCGCGCCGGGCAGTAGCCAGGGTACAGCACATAGGGAGGGGCTGGCCAGCCGCACCGGGATGCCTCGCCTTCGCTGGACAGCCCGAGGCTCCCGGCAGACAATCGGGGCGCATCCCTGTAGTCCCACGAGGAGAGGAACGTGGCGCTCACCGAACGTGAAAACTACCTGCGCAACGCCCGCTTCCAGGGCCCGGAATGGATACCTATGGCCGTCTCTATCTCCGGTGCCTCCCGTGTACAGCTGGGCCGAGAGCTGGAGGAGGTCCTGGCCCGGCACCCGACCCTCTTCCCCGATTTCCAGGTGGGGCAGATAGACTACGAGAATTACGACTTCGGGCCCGGGCACCGTGCGGGCGAGGACTTCACCGACGCCTGGGGCTGCATCTGGCGCACCGACATGGACGGCATCGAAGGGGTGGTCATCAACGCTCCCCTGGCCGACTGGGAAGCGCTGGAGATGTTCGCCCCGCCCGATCCCCTCGTTCGGTGGGACCGAGGTCCGGCGGACTGGGAGGGTGCCCGGCGGCAGGTCGATGAGGCCAGAGCGGCCGGCAAGGTGGCAGCAGGCAGCTTGCCTCACGGGTTCCTCTTCATGCGTCTCTACTACCTGCGGGGCTTCGAGAACTTCATGGTGGACGTGGCCACCGATGATCCCCGACTGCAGAAGCTCATTGACGTGCTGCTGGAACAGAACCAGCGCTACCTGCGGCAGTGGCTGAGCCTGGGCATAGACGTGATGAACTTCGGCGACGACCTAGGTACCCAGAAGGCCACTCTCATTAGCCCGGCCAAATTCGGCCGCTATGTTACCCCCGCCTACAAGACCCTGATCGACCTGATCCACGACGCAGGAGCCATAGTCGCCCTCCACAGCGACGGCTACATTATGGACTTCATGGACGAGTTCGTGAAGGCCGGAGTGGACATAATCAATCCTCAGGACCTGCTCAACGGGATTGATGACCTGGCCCGCGAGGTCAAGGGCCGCATGTGCATCCGGCTGGATGTGGACCGACAGAGCGTAGTGCCCTGGGGGACGAGGCAGGAGATCCACGAGCTCATCGAGGAGGAAGTGCGGAAGCTGGGTTCACCGGCCGGGGGGCTGGAGTTCATCTGCGGCATCTACCCGCCCACACCGCCAGAAAACGTAGATGCCGTATGCGAGGCTCTGGAGCGCTTCCGCACCTTCTGGTGGGACGGCCGCGCCGACCGAGCGTGAACGACTGACAGGGGAGACGCGGAGACGCGGAGAGGGGGAGACGGGGAGAGGGGGAGACGCGGAGACACGGAGACGCTGCTCACGCCTCCCCGTCTCCCTGTCTCCCTGTCTCCCCCTCTCCCCCTCTTCTGGGTTACTGCCAGCCTAGGGCGCGGCGCTTGACCTCGGCCAGGGCCACGCTGCGGATGAGCCAGTCTTGGGCGTCCGGCCGCCGGGCGAGCTCCTCGGGAGAGAGCCAGACCACCGCTTCCGTCTCTCGGGCATCGGGGCGGGCGACGCCGGCCCGATAGCGGCAGAGGAAAACCGCGTCCAGCACGTGGCGCCCATCGTCCAGGCGGAAGGTCTTACTTTCGACGTAGTGGACGTCGTCCTCCACCTCCACGCCGGCTTCTTCACTCACCTCGCGCCGGACGCTTCGCTCCAGGACGGACTCGCCCTCGGCCTCGATCTCCACCTTGCCGCCCGGGAGGGTGAGGACGCCGGGGTAGACCCGGTCTCGACGGGAGCGTACCACAAAGAGATAGCGGCCTCGGTGGAACACGGCGCCCTCGACGGCGACGGTGTAGAGGTGCGGCTCCGCATCGCGGCGGGCTTCCGGAGTGCTCATGGAATTCAGACTCTGATACTGCGCCACCGCCCGGTGCGGTAGCGGAGGTAGTTCACCGTGGCCCTGCCGGCGGCGTCCAGTACGTTGGCAATGTAGATTCCGGACAGTCCCCAACCCAGTATGACCCCGAACAGGTAGCCCAGAGGCAGGCGGATGAGCCAGATGCCGGTGAAAGTGGCGATCATGGGGAATCGGGTGTCGCCTGCGCCCCGCAGGCTGCCGGCCAGCACCTGCCCCAGAGCCTGGAACGGCTGGGACATGGCGATAACAATCAGTGCCTGGGAGCCGATGGCGATCATCTCGGGGTCATCGGTAAAGAGGGCCATGATGGACCGACCCAGCACCGACATGGCGACGGCCGCCGCCAGCATGATCGCCAGGGCCACCCGAACTGCATACCAAGAGGAACGCTCCGCCAAGTCGGGCCGGCCCGCACCCAGGCACTGACCAACCATGGTAGTGGCGGCCATGGCGAACCCCATGCCCGGCATGAAGGAGAAGGATATCACCTGGAAGGTGATGCGCTGGGTGGCGTACACCACTGTCCCTAGGCTGATGGCGATGACGCCGTAGAGCAGCGCCCCGCCCCGGAGCAGGAACTGCTCCACCATGGTGGGGAAGCCGAGGTGCCAGAGCCGCGACACTATCCCGAGGTCCGGCCGCCACCCGTCTCGTCCGCGGATACTCACCGGCCCGCGGCCCCGAATGAGCACCGTCATGAGGATAGCTGTACCCACGGTGCGGGCCACAGTGGCACCCCAGGCTGAACCCACTACTCCCAGGGCGGGGAAGCCGAGCTTGCCGAAGATGAGAACGT
This sequence comes from Anaerolineae bacterium, assembly GCA_013178015.1. Classification (NCBI taxonomy): domain Bacteria; kingdom Bacillati; phylum Chloroflexota; class Anaerolineae; species Anaerolineae bacterium. Next base: position 6,172 of record JABLXR010000021.1, on the reverse strand, counting down.
ACGATACACCCACGTTGATGAGGTTGATGAGGCCGGTTACCTTCATCGGTGTGCGCGTGTCGCCCGCTCCACGCAGAGCAGCGCCCACGACGAACATCATCACCATCACCAGAGAGGCAGCCGTGACCACCCTCAGGTAGGCGCCTCCCAGGGCGGCTACCTCGGGCTCAGTGCCCATGGCCCGAACGGCCAGGTCGGAGAAGAACAGGCCCGCCAGGGCGATAAGGGCCGAGACCATCACCCCCAGGCTGACCGACTGCTTGGCCACCCGGCTGGCCATCTGGTAGTCGCCGCCCCCGACGGCCCGCGCCACCATGACGGTGGTGCCGGTGGTGATGGCTCCGAAGGCGGCCTGCATCACCATGAGGAGCTGGGTGGCGCTGCCAATGCCGGCCACCGAGGCCGCCCCCAGCCGGGAGACCATGAGCATGTTGGTGGTTCCCAGGGCGGTCTGGAAGAGGTTCTCCAGAATGATGGGCCAGGCCAGCTTGTTGACGGCAGAGCCGACGGACTTGTCGTCCAGAGGGATGGTCACCGCTCGACGGGCGCGTGCCGGCCGGGCCGGAGCAATGATCTCTGCTTCGGAAGTCACTGTCTCTCTCCCGAGATGAGGCCCGATGCGCGGGGGCTGGCTGGTGATGGCGGCCGGGCCACGGACGTGCCCCCAGACGCTCACCAGGAAGTCACCGGCGAGGCGCTAGTTCAGTGTATTGTACATCCAATACTTAGCGTAGGAAAGCCGAACGGGGGATTCACCGCCGAGACCGCGGAGATCGCAGAGGACAGATAGGGAAGGACATCTGCTCCAGTTCCTCACCAGCCCCCTGCGAGCCTCTGCTCTACCCGGTTCTCCTCGGTGTTCCCGCCGCGGTGCGATCCGGGCGCTCCCGGCAGGCAAAAGCTCTGTATAATGCGAGCAGATGAGGTTCCCGAGGAGGCTCCTAATGCGCCTGACCGATCGTGTGTACCTGGTGGGAAGCGGCGCCAATGGTCTGTTCCTGTCTCACCGCAGCGACTGCACCGTCTACGCCGTGGACTGCGACGGGCCCATTGCCCTGGTGGACGCCGGCGTGGGTGGCGAGGGCACCGACCTGATCTTGCGTCACCTGCGGGGCGACGGACTGGATCCGGAGGCGGTGACTCACCTGCTCGTCACCCACAAGCACGCCGACCACAGCGGCGGGGCGGCGGACTTCTACGAGAGGCTGGGCGTGCAGGTGGTGGCCACGTCCCACACGGCCGAGGCCCTGCGCCGGGGGGACGAAGAGATGATCAGCATGGGCGCCGCCAAGCGCGCCGGCCTCTACGACCCCGACTACGTCTTCCGCGCTTGCCCGGTGGACCGCGTGCTGGAGGACGGTGAGGCCCTGACGGTGGGAGACGTCACCTTCGAGCTGCTGGAGACGCCCGGTCACTGCGCCGGCCACTGCGCCTTCACCTTCCGGCGCGATGGCAAGCTGCACCTGTTCGGGGGGGACAACGTATTCGCCGGGGGGAAGATCCTGCTGCAGAACATCCCCGACTGCGACCTGCAAGCCCACCTGGAGACGGTGCGCCGCCTGGCCGCCCTGGACGTGGAAGTCTTCCTGCCCGGCCACACCATGCCCGCCCTCAGGGAAGGGTACCGGCACCTTCAGGCGGCCTTGGCCCGGATGGATCGGCTGCTGGTGCCGGAGAGCTACCATTAGGTCGCGGATGTAGGGCCTGTCCCTCCGGGTGACGGGCTATCGCGGTCTGCACGAAGATGGGGTCTGGCCCCGCCCGGTTCGGCACAACCTGGGCTGCCCCGGCGGCGGTACTTGCCGCGCGCGGCGGCTCTGCTCGTGGTATACTACCGGCGCCGAACTCCCGAGTGGGAGGCGGGGGATCCAACCAGCCGGGGTGAGTCGCGCTTAGGTACGGGGATGGAAGTGCCATCCCCGCCGAGCAGGCGCGTAGGGCAGCTCTTCCAGCCCGAACCCGTCAGCTAACCTCGTAGGCAGCCGGAAGAACGGGGGAAGTGGCCCCGCCATTGAGCCTCAGGGCCCGAAGAGCGTCCCCAGGGTCCCCGCATCTGGCCGTGCCCCGGCTGGGCCGGCTCAGGCTTCGGGCCAGAGGCATCTTGCCTTCCCCGATCCGGTTCGATTGTGACGCCGAGTGTTCGCCATATCTCAGTTAGTGGAGTGTAGACCATGAACGAAAAGCAGAAGGTAGTTGTGGGTGCGGCCCTGGGCGAGTGCGTCCACGTCGCCGGTGTGGTGAACTTCCTGCGGCTGGCCGAGCAGGCCGGCTGGCGGACCGTGTTCCTGGGCCCAGCCGTGCCCGTGGAGCGGGTCATCGAAGTGGCTCGGGCCGAAGCCGCCGATCTGGTGGGCGTCTCCTACCGGCTCACCCCAGAGACGGGCGAGAGGCTGTTGCGGCAGCTGGCCGAGGCGGGGGCCGATCTGCGGGGGCGGGGCGTGCGCTTCGCCTTCGGCGGTACGCCGCCCGTGGCCGACCAGGCTCGGGCTTTGGGCGACTTCTTCGATGCGGTCTTCGATGGCTCTCAGACGCTGGACGAGGTGCTCGCCTACGTGCGGGGTAGTCGCCTGCCCACCCTGGAGGAGGACTTCCCTCACACGCTCCTGGAGCGCATCGCCTGGAAGGCGCCCTACCCCTTACTGCGGCATCACTTCGGCCTGCCCACCATGCAGGAGACGGTCGAGGGGATAGAGAAGATCGCCGAATCGCGCACCCTGGATGTCATCTCCCTGGGCACAGACCAGGACGCACAAGCCAATTTCTTCCACCCCGAGCGCCAGGACCCGGGCCGGGCCGGGGCCGGCGGCGTGCCTGTACGCAGTGCGGACGACTACCGAGCCCTGTACCGGGCCTCGCGCCGGGGCAACTACCCCCTCATGCGCACCTACTCCGGCACCGACGACCTCATCCGGCTGGCCGAGATGTACGTGGATACCATCAACATCGCTTGGCCCGCCGTGCCCCTCTACTGGTTCAACGCCATGGACGGACGCGGGCCCCACAGCCTGGAGCAGTCGGTCCACGAGCACCAGAAGCTGATCGCCTGGTACGGCGAGCGGGGCATTCCGGTGGAGCTCAACGAGCCCCACCACTGGGGCATGCGCGATGCCCCCGACGTGATCTACGTGGTGTCCGCCTACCTCTCCGCCTACAACGCCAAGGCCTACGGGGTGCGGGACTACGTCGCCCAGCTCATGTTCAACAGCCCGCCCGGCGTCTCCGACACCATGGACCTGGCCAAAGCCTTGGCCTGCCTGGAGATCATCGAGCCCCTGGCCGGACCGGACTTCCGCATCTGGCGGCAGACTCGCGTGGGCCTGCTCAGCCACCCCCTGGATGACGAGGCGGCTCGAGGCCACCTCGGTGCCGCAACCTACCTGCAGATGGCGGTGAACCCGCACATCGTCCACGTGGTGGGGCACACGGAGGCTCACCACGCCGCCACCGCCGAAGACGTCATCGCCGCTAGCAAGGTCACCCGCCGGGCAGTTGAGAATGCCGTCCGCGGCCAGCCCGACATGACCGTGGACCCCCGCGTCCGCGAGCGCAAGGAGGAGTTGGTGGCGGAGGCGAGGGTGACTCTAGAGGCCATCAAGGCCCTGGCTGCTGCCGAGGTGCGGGACCCGCTGGCGGACGCTGCGGTACTGACGCGGGCGGTGACCGCGGGCATCCTGGATGCGCCCCACCTGAAGAACAACCTCTATGCCTGCGGCCGCATCGTCAGCCGCATAGACGAGCGGGGCGCCTGCGTGGCCGTGCACCCGGAATCGGGCCAGCCCCTCCGGGAGCGCGAGCGTCTGGCGGATCTGCTGCCGGTGCGCGTACGGGCGAAGCGGGCTCGCCGGTCCGCCGCTGCCGGAGGTGACAGTCGTCGCTGAGAGCGCCGCAGAACTCACGCGAAGACGCCCAACGAGCGCAGCTTGGCGGCTTCGCGTGAGGACAGGACTCGTGGGGGACCACCAAACAAGGAGCAGCACTCAACATGGGCAACAACACCAGATTCACCGTTCTGGGAGCCGGCCACGGGGGCAAAGCCATGGCCGCCCACCTGGCCCTCATGGGCTTTCCTACGACCCTGTTCAACCGCACCCCCGAGCGCGTAGCCGCCATCCGCCAACGGGGAGGGATAGACCTGGTGATCAACGGCGGCGAACGCGGGGGTTTCGGCCGCCTGGCCGGCGTGACCTCGGACTACGCCGAGGCCCTCGACGGTGCCGAAGTGGTGATGGTGGCCACTCCTTCCACGGCTCACCGGGAGATCGCCACCCAGGCCGCCCCTCATCTGGCCGACGGTCAGGTGGTGGTGCTCAATCCGGGCCGCACTTGCGGCGCCATCGAGTTCGAGAAGATGCTGCGCGACTCCGGCTGCCAGAAGGACGTCACCGTGGCCGAGGCCGCCACCCTCATCTACGCCAGCCGCAGCGAGGGCCCGGCTCAGGCCCGCATCTTCCGTATCAAGGAGGCCGTGCCCCTGGCGGCCCTCCCGGCCACTCGCACCCAGAGAGTGCTGGAGGCCCTGCGCCCTGCTTACCCCCAGTTCATAGACGGCGGCAACGTTCTCAAGACCAGTCTGGACAACATGGGTGCCATCTTCCACCCTGCCCTCACCATCCTGAATGCCGGCTGGATCGAGGCCACCCATGGGGACTTCCAGTTCTACATAGACGGCGCCAGCCCTTCGGTGGCGCGCGTCCTCGACGTCCTGGACCGGGAGAGGGTGACGGTAGCGGCGGCGCTAGGAGTGCGGGCGCAGACGGCTCAGGAGTGGCTGCAGATGGCCTATGACGCCCGGGGCGACGACCTCTACGAGGCCATCCACAACCAGCCCGGGTACTACGGCATCAAGGGACCCTCATCCCTCAACCATCGCTATATCACCGAGGATGTGCCCATGAGCCTGGTGCCCATCGCCGCTCTGGGGCAGCGCTACGGGGTGGCCGTCGGCATGATGGACGCCATCATCCGGCTGGCGTCGGTGATCCACCACACCGACTACTGGCGCCGCGGCCGCACCCTGGACAGGCTGGGCCTAGAGAACCTGACTGTGGGAGAGCTAACCGCCTTCGTGAACGAGGGCGTGCGGCCGGAGTAGACGAGCGAGGGCCCACGGGAAGGCGAGATGCCGTGAATGCGCCCCAGGTGTCCCGCGCCTTGATCGGATAGGCCTCGCCGGGCCCTATATCTGCCGGTAGTCCAACTTGTCCTCACCGCAGGCACAGGAGAGGCCTTCGCGTGTCTCCACCGTGTAGTGCCCACACAGCGGGCAGCGCAGCCATGCGCCCGTGCCATTGTCGCGCCGAATCTGGGGCAGAGCACCCTCTATGCCCGTGGACGTGTGGTGCAGGGCCTGCAGCTCCAGAACCAAGCGGCTAGGTCTGGAGGCGCCCCAGGGGCGGGTCTCCACCGTCATCGGCCCCTGGAAGCCGGCGTCCGCCAGGCCTCGGAAGACCTGAGCCCAGTTGATGGTGCCGTAGGGCGGTTGCAGGTGCAGGTCCCCGGAAGTGTCATTGTCGGCCAGATGCACGGTCACGATGGTCTCCCCCAGAGCCTGCACCACGTGCGGCACTCCCTCGCCCACGTGAGCGTGGCCGCTGTCGAAGCAGGTCCTAAGTGCTGGTGAGTCGAACTCCTCCACCAGGGCCCGCATCCGCTCCGACTGCTCGTAAGAATGGTGCGGCAGCATGTTCTCCAGCGCCAGCACCACCCCGGCCTCTTCTGCCAGGGGCACCAGCTCCTCCAGGCTGCGCCGGGTGCTCACCTCTTGCGCCGGAATGCGAGTCAGGTCCCGCACACCTCTCCCAGGATGCACGACTATGTAGGGGGCGTCCACCACGTGCGCCCGTCGGATGAGGTCCTTGTGGACCTCGACGCCGTGCCGGCGCAAGCTCTCGATGGTGGACCCCAGGTCGCCGTCCTCTCCGAACTGGGCGTGTATGGAGCGCCAGGGGGCGCCGGCATTAGCGTAGCGGCGCGAAAGGTGCCGCAGCTGCTCGTCGGTGGCGGTGAAGGGGATGAAGCTTACCTCGATGGCCCTGACGCCCGAATCGGCGATGATCGAGAGAGCCCTGCCCAGCTGCTCGTAGTTCAGGTCGAACAGCGACATGCCTATGTCCATACCGTGCTCCTTAGCCGACGCTAGTGGGTCGTGATGCGTGATACGTGATGCGTGATA
>JABLXR010000020.1 GCA_013178015.1 Anaerolineae bacterium | reverse complement strand
ATGGCGAGGCCGACCCCCAGGAAGACCAGCGTTCCTACCACGATGGCGAGCACGCCCAGGGCGCCGAAGCCCCGCTCCCTGATGACGGCCGCAGCCGCCAGGTTGCCCGCCGCTCCCCCCAAGGTGATGCCGGTGAAGATGATGGCGAAGGCGACCCCCAACCGGTGAGGCGGCACCAACGCCAAGCTGTACGCCTGCCGCCCTAGCGTGTATAGACCTAGGGAGAAGCCCACATAGGCCCAGAGCAGGACCAGCGCTGCCGGCGACCTCAGCAGGAATGCCGCCCCCACCAGAGGCAGCCCGGAGGCTCCCAGGGCCATCACTCTCTTCTGGCCGTAGGCGTCCGCCAGTCCACCCCCCACCAGCGCTGCCACCGCACCCAGCACCAGACGGGTGGAGAGCAGGTTGGAGGTGAACGCCGGGGAACGCCCCAGCACGGCCTCCACGTACACCGAGATCAGGGACTGGCCGGGGGCGATGGCAATTTGCCCCAAGAAGACCACTGACACCAGGGCAAGGAAAGGCCGCAGCCACGCCGCCTGACGGGCCCTGCCAAGCCAGGGAAGACCTCGGGTGCTACGAACCGGCCCTACCGCTACACGGTCATCCTCAGCCGGCAAGGACAGTGCCCTCACCCGCCATCCGGCCGCGGCCGCTGTGAACCCGCAGCGAACAGATCGCGTCCGCCCCTTCAGGCCACGTAGATCCCCGCCTGTGGCGGCAGACGCCAATGAAGGCCATCGGGGCCACACCGTCGCCCTCGGCGCCTAACCCTCGCTCGTCGCCCGTGCGGACCAGCTCGCCTCCTAGTGTCAGCTGCCCTGGGCAACGGCCTTCGTCAATGAACCACCAGTGACGGCCGGATCTCCCTGCCACGTCCCTCCCCTCGCCACGGCCCGCGTGGCGGCCTTCATGGCTCGCCCGGCAAGATAGACACGCCGTCTCCGCCGGTCAACCCCAGGGAATGGCAGACTGCGCCAGGTGCCGGCCGTCAGACGATGGAAAACGCCTACTCCGTCGTGCCCCGCCACCGCCTCAGCGTCTGAGCGTTGATGGCCACGATCACTGTGCTCAGGGACATGAAGAGCGCCCCCACCGCCGGCGTGAGCAGTATGCCGAAGGGCGCCAGCACCCCGGCCGCCAACGGGAGCGCCACCACGTTGTAGCCCGTGGCCCAGGCGAGATTCTGCACCATCTTGCGGTACGTCTGTCGGCTTAACTCGATGACCTTCACCGCGTCCAGCGGATCGCTCTTGACCAGGATAATGCCGGCCGACTCGATGGCCACATCGGTGCCGCTGCCGATGGCGATGCCTACGTCGGCGCGCACGAGCGCCGGGGCGTCGTTCACCCCGTCGCCCACCATGGCCACCTTCTTTCCCTGACGCTGCAGCCGACTCACCATCTCGTCCTTGTGCTCGGGCAGCACCTCGGCGAAGTACTGGTCTATGCCCAGCTCCTCGGCCACGACCCGCGCCACCGCCTCGCTGTCCCCCGTCAGCATGGCCACTTCCACGCCCATCTGGTGAAGCCGGTCCACCGCCCGACGGCTCTCCGGGCGGATGGTGTCCGCCAGGGCGAAGGCCGCCTCTACCCGCGCCTCGTCGGTCAGGTACACCACCGTCTGACCTTTGCCGCTGGCCTCGCGCTCGAACCGCGTCAGAGGCTCCGGCAACTCCAGCCCCAGCATCTCCAGCAGTCTGGGCCCGCCCACGTACACCGTCCGTCCATCGCTGCGCGCCCGGACGCCCCGCCCCTTGATGGCCTCGAAGTCGCTCACCTCCGGCAGGCGCAGCCCCCGCTCTTGGGCCGTACGTCGAATGCCACGAGCAAGGGTGTGCTCCGAGTCCCCCTCCACCGCCGCCGCCAACGCCAGTGCCTGCTCTTCACCGGACTCGTTAGCGGTCGCCATCCCCACTACCCCGAACTCGCCCTGGGTGAGAGTGCCCGTCTTGTCGAAGATGAGCACGTCTACCTCCCGAGCCTCCTCCAACGCCAGCCGATCGCGGATTAGGATGCCGTTGTTGGCCCCGATCGTCGTGGTGATGGCCACCACCAGCGGGATGGCCAGGCCTAGGGCGTGCGGACAGGCGATCACCAATACCGTGGCCACCCGGGCCACCACGTCCACCCGGAAGCCCACCGCCAGCGTCCAGGCCACCGCCGTGATCGCGGCCACCGCCAGGGCGATGTAGAAGAGCCAGGCCGCCGCCCGGTCGGCCAGAACCTGAGTGCGGGACTTGCTCTGTTGGGCCTCCTCTACTAGGCGCATGATTCCGGCCAGAGCCGTCTCCTGCCCGGTGGCCGTCACCCGGACCCGCAGGCTCCCATCTCCGTTGATCGTCCCCCCGATGACCCGGTCGCCCGGCCCCTTCGCCACCGGCCGGGACTCCCCCGTGATCATAGCCTGGTTCACGCGCGACTCGCCCTGCTCCACCTCCCCGTCGGCGGGCACGCTCGTCCCTGGCCGTACCAGCACCAGGTCACCCCGATTGAGCTCACTCACCGGAACCTGCTCCACCGAGCCGTCGGGCCGGATGCGCTCGGCAGTGTCGGGCATGAGCCTGGCCAGCTCCCCCAGTGCTCCTGAGGCCCGGCGCACGCTGCGCATCTCTAGCCAGTGCCCTAGCAGCATTATGTCAATTAGGGTCACCAGCTCCCAGAAGAAGGTGTCCCCCGCGGGCAGGAACAGCGCCGCCAGGCTGTAGCCAAACGCCACCGTGATAGCCAGCGATATCAGCGTCATCATGCCCGGCTGGCGCTGGCGCAGTTCCGGAACCGCCAACTGCAGGAAAGGCAGGCCACCGTAGAGGAAGATGACCACCGAGAGCAGCGGAGTAACCCACTGGCTGCCGGGGAACTCGGGAGCGGTGAACCCCAGTCGCTCCTGGATGAAGGGGCTGTAGAGCAGCACCGGCACCGATAGCACCAAGCACACCCAGAAGCGGCGACGGAACATCTCCTCGTGCCCGGTGTGATCTGCGTGAGCCCGGTGCTCCGGCTCCTTCCCGGGGCGGCTCACGTGCCGGCCATGGAGGTTGTGGTCCATGGCCTGGAGCTCCACCGGCTCCGCTTCGTGGTGGTGACGGGCATGATCCTGGGGGTGGCTCTCGTGCGTCTCGCGGTCCTGAGTCGACATGGTAACGCTCCTCTGACTGACGAAAGGTGACTCCCGCGGCTCATCGTCCGGCCCCCTTCGGCCGAAAGAGCACCTGCGGCAAACGCCTAGGGTAGTCTACGCCCACTGGTGGTGACGGTCTACTACGCCAGTCAAGTATGCGCGCGTCGGTCCGGCCCATGGACTCCAGGCAGGGCGCGGCTTGAGACAGGACATTGCGCCGGCGCGTGGCTACGGACATGGCCGCTGCGCCCTAGCGGCCGCCAAGCGGCACCGGCAAGCGAGGGGGCAAAACGGCGAAACCTTGCGTATAATGTGGGGGCAGCCAATGCAGGAGAATCCACGACTGTCACATGTGAAGCCGAAGGAGGCACGCACATGCGCGACCCAGCCAACACTGATGGAGTCCCCGTCACCCACGACACCGTGAAGAGCGCCAGCGAGCTGCGAGACCTGCTGCGCCAGACCGAGTTGGCCATCGCCGACTTGAGGCGCGGCACCGGCGAGCAGGCTGCCGAGGCAGTTCGCACGATGCACGTGATCGAGAAGTCCATCCCCAGGCTGGAGCAGCAGTTCGGGGTGGAGCTCAAGGCCGAGCGCTCCCGCCTGCAGACGCTTGAGGGCGCTTTCCGCAGCAACGCCGCCCTGCTGGTGCGCAAGGTCGGCCGAAGCAGGTTCGAGGAGCTCCGTCGGGAGGTCGGCGCCGGCAATGAAGACTGGTGGATGCGTCTGGATGTGATAGTGGCCGAAGAGCGGAGCCAGCGGCTGCGTCGCCTGGGCCTCAGGCTGGGGGTAGCAGCGGTAGCTGTGGTGATCCTGGCGGTGGCCTATCAGGTGTTCCTCGCCCCATCATCAAACGGCGCCAGCGATCGCCTGCGTAGCGCCGAGAGCTACCTCACCCAGGGCCAGCTGGAGACGGCTTTAGCCGAGTACATGGCTGCACTGGAGGACGGCGCTGAGGGCTTTGAGGCTCCCCTCGCCATCGGGGCCATCCTCACCCAGCTGGGCCGTAGCGATGAGGCCCAGCAGTACCTGGACCGGGCCCGCCAGCAACTCAGCCAGGCCGACTACTACGCCAACCTGTCCCTGATCTACTACAAGATGGCCTCGCAAGGGGGAGTGGATGCCGCGGACAAGGCGGAAGAGGCCGCTTTGGCCGCCGTAGAGGCCGATGACACCTCGGCCATGGCCTACCTGGCCCTGGGCAGCGTCTACGAGATGCAGGGCGAAGTGGGCAAGGCCATCGAGGCACTGGATCGGGCTTCCACCCTGACCACCGATGCAGCGCTGACCGCGTCCATCAAGATGCGCCTGGGCATGCTCTCCCAGCGCCCGGGAGAGCTGCCCGGCGTGGAGGCCGAGGTCTCGCCGAAAGCGGAGTAGGTCGCCCGGCACCGGATCGGGCGTCGGGCATCGCCGAGCAGCCTGGTCACAGCTTCGGCGCGCACCTTGCCGCTGGGTGTGCTGGCCGAGGGACGCTGCCTGTGGCACCCAGCTCTGAGAGAGAGGGGGCGGCCCAGCCGCCTCCCTAGCGGCTGTGAGCCTCACCTAGGGCGACGAGCGCCAACGCCGTCCCGGCAGAGGAGGTAGGGCGGGTGGGATTCGAACCCACATGGCCTTGCGGCCAGCGGATTTTAAGTCCGCAGCGTCTGCCGTTTCGCCACCGCCCCAAAACGACACACGCCCACTGTACGCCAGTGGGCACGCGTCTTCCTCTCTGAGGCGACGGCCGGATTTGAACCGGCGATGGGGGTTTTGCAGACCCCTGCCTTGCCACTTGGCTACGTCGCCCTACAGCTCCCATTATACCCGCCCACACCACTCCCGGCAACCGCGGCACCGACCTCGCTGCAGCCCCCAACGAGCTGTGCACTGGCGACTACCGCCGCTCCGTCGTCCTTACCCCGGCCAGGAGACGTTCTCCCACCACTCCACGTACCGTCCCGGCCGGTACGGTTTGCCCACTATGTCCGGCAGGCCGGTCTTTCCCAGATCGCCCACCTTGGCCTCGTGAGTCGGATGCCCCACCGCCACCAAGAACTCCTCGAACTGACCCTGCCCCTGGTTCACGTAGATGAGCACCCGGGCCCGCTCGTGGCGGCCCAAACCCATCTCAGCCGCGAACACGTCGAGCTCTACGCCGCCGCCGAAGCTCGCCAACGCCAGGCTGTGCGGGTGAAAGAGGTCGTCCGCGATCAGGTGCTCCCTCTCCCACCCCCTTCCCTCGAACCAGGACAACCTTCCTCGATCCGCTTCCCCCTCGCATAGCACGATCTCAGGCCAACCGTCGCGGTTGAGGTCGCCCACCGCCACCCTGCAATCGCGGAAGTCGGCGAACTGGTGACGCGTCCACCTATTGCCGGCACTCTCGGGCGGTTCAAACCAGTTGGGTCCGGCCACAATCTCTTGCCGGCCGTCGCCGTCCAGATCCGCCACTGCCAGCCCTTCTACCACCAGGTCTTCGCATACCAGGTGCCTGCACTCCGAAGGCCAGGGAGATACCCGCGGGTCGGGAGGCAGATCGTAGTACACCAACATGCCGGCTTCCTGAGAGGCAACCACGATCTCCGCTTTCCCGTCGCCGTCCACATCGCCGACTGCCTGGTCGTGGTACTTGCACAGCCCGTCCTCGATCACCCGCATCGGCCAGCGCCCGGTGCCCTGGTTCTCCAACCAGTACAACTCCCTACCGCCCGACGGCCTCCCCGCCACCAGGTCAAGTAGCCCGTTCCCGGTTATGTCGAGCAGGACACCTCCGGCCTCCAGGTTGGCCGTGCCTATGGTGTGCCTCGTCCACGAGGGGTAGCGATACCAGACCAGGTTGTCCTGGCCCTCCTTGCCCCCGATGACAACGTCGGCGTAGCCATCGCCATCCACGTCTCCCAGGAGGCACACGTCGTTCTCCCACCCAGGAGTGCAGCTGTCTAGGTAGCGATGTCGAAACCTGAGTCCCACCGACCTGCCTCTCAGACTCCTTCCAGAAGCAGCACCCGGTCCCTCTCTCCTGCTGCTCGAAACCGGAGCCAGCCCTCACCGAGGTCAACTGCCTCTGCCCAAGTGCCCTCAGCTGGGTCGTACCAGCGCGCCTGGAACGCTTCCGGCATTTCCCTGCCAGCCAGGCCGATCTCTCCCGCTCTCGGCAAGTACGCCACCACGAGGTCTCTCTCTGCGGTAGCACCCACGGCCACGAACTCCGCCGGGTCGTGGCCGCCGGGCTGGGCGAGCAGCAGCTCCGGCGCGGGCCTCAGGCGCCACCACTCGATGCCGTTGAAGAACGAACGCAGGTGCCTCACGGAGATGCTGCCCGGGCTGTGCAGGGCCTCGTGCCAAGGCGGTGCCTCACCGCTACTGGGATGGTCTGGGGGCACCGCATGCTCCTCCATCCAGGGCCACACGCCGTGGTGCCCGTACGTCACGCCCGCAGTGGGAGAGACTAGCAGGCTCCAGTACAGTGCGCGACGCACGTGGTAGTCGGTGAATCGCTGCCGCGAGTGATAGGACACGTGATACTCGTAGTTGGGCTCCAGGTTGATGACCGGCCGTACCGGCGGCGTGTCCCAGTCCGTCGCCGGTGGTCCCTGCGTGAGCCAGGCCAGGTGGTCACGGCTGTCGCCGTGGCCGCTCTGGTACCCGATGAAGTCGAACCACTCCTCCCGGCGGAACTCGACCCCTACCCACTGCACCCCGCGGGGATGCATCGTCACCGGCCGGTCGTGGCCGTCTCCGAACACCCTCCGCCCGATCCGGCGCCAGCGCTCCGCCTTCTCCCCCTCGTAGTCGCCGTCGCCGCCCAGCAGCCAGGCCACCTGATACGCCCCGTAGCGCGCCACCATGTACCGCGCCAGGGCCACCGCATCGTCCTCGGGCAGGGAGTAGCCCGGATTGCGGTCATCGGGGGCCGCGATGGCCCACAGCAGCACCGGCGCCGCCAGCAGGCCCTCCCGGTTCACCGCCTCTACCTTGGCGTCCAGGCGGGCGAAGAAGCCGGGGTTGACCTGGATCGGCCCCGCCCCGGTGTAGGCCCGCTCCCCGAGCGCGTCGCCCAGGAAGGCCCGCCAGTGCGTGAGCACGAACATCACCGCGGTGAAACCCTGCTCCCGGCGCGTCCGGAGGTATGCCTTCCAGTCGGACAGCTTCGCCTTCAGAACCCCATTCCAGGCCGCGTCCGCCAGCCAGAAGAAGGGCGTGCCATCGGCGTGGATGAGGTGCCGGCCGTCTGGGGATACCGCCACCGGCCCATATCGAAAGAGCGCCGCGTCGGGCTCGCCTGCCACGCACTGTACCACGCCGCTGCGTCCGTCCAGGCCCGGATCTGCGCCTTTGCGGCAGACGATGTCGTAGTGCCACTCCCCCGCCGCGTCGGGCGCGAACCGCACCCGCCAGGTCTTGCCTCCGTCCCAAAACCCTTCCACCCGTCGCTCCCGGCCCCCGGGGCCCCGCAAGCGGGCCTCCACCACCACGTCGTACAGGGGATTGCTGTGCCTCCTATCCGCCTCCAGCGTCAGCTCCGCTACCCGCCAGATTCCGACCCTTTGCATCCTAACTACCCCTTCCCTCGCACTCAACGGCACGTGCGCCAGCCACCGGGGTTGCCCTGCCCAAGCCCGTGCGCCTACATCGTCAGCGAAAACCTGACCCCATCCTTGCACTATCTAGCTTGACAAACCGTTTCCCTCCTTGTTAGCATTTCTCTGTTGTCTACAGGCCCCTGCCAATAGAACGTGCCTGGATGGGCATCAATCCTAGCCCTAGCAAGGTAGCAGCCAGCATGGCGTTACTCGAGGTCAAGGATCTCAGGACGGAATTCCATACCCAAGACGGCGTAGTCATGGCCGTGAACGGCATCTCCTACGAAGTCAACGAGGGAGAGACCGTCGCCATCGTGGGGGAAAGCGGATGCGGCAAGAGCGTTGGCGTGCTCTCGATCATGCGCCTGATTCCCCAGCCACCTGGCCGCATCGTCGGTGGCCAGGTGCTGTTCCAGGATCGGGATCTCCTGCGCCTTCCCGAGGACCAGCTCCGCACCATACGGGGCAACCGTATCTCCATGATCTTCCAGGATCCTATGACCTCGCTCAATCCGGTGCTGACCATAGGCAGGCAGGTGGGCGAGGCGCTGGAGGTACACCAGGGGCTCAGCTCCTCCGAGGCCCGAAACCGGACCGTGGAGCTGCTGCGGATGGTCGGCATTCCTGAGGCCCATCGCCGTCTGGATGACTACCCGCACCAGTTCTCGGGCGGCATGCGCCAGCGGGCCATGATCGCCATGGCACTGTCATGCGACCCTCAGCTTCTCATCGCGGACGAGCCCACTACCGCTCTCGACGTCACCATCCAGGCCCAGATCATCGAGTTGGTGAAGCGGCTCCGGGACGAATTGGGCATGGCCGTCATCTGGATCACCCACGACCTGGGCATAGTTGCCGGCCTGGCCGACCGGGTCATTGTGATGTACGCAGGCTACATCATCGAATCGGCCCCGGTCAAAGAGCTTTACGTCAACCCCCGGCACCCCTACACCGTGGGTCTGCTGCGGTCGGTGCCCCGGCTGGACGAGGAGAGGGCCACCAGGCTCATACCGATCGAGGGCCTTCCGCCCGACCTGATTGACCTGCCGGACGCCTGTCCCTTCGCACCTCGCTGTCCTGCGGCCATAGACAAGTGCTGGTCGGGCAATCCCAGCCTCCGATCCATCGGTGGAGGGCACAAGGTGGCTTGCTGGCAAGATATTATCCCGGACGGCAGCAATGGCCTCTGACAACGGCAATGACGCTCTGATCCGTGTTCGCGATCTCAAGATGCATTTCCCCATCACGCGGGGTATCATCCTGCAGCGCAAGATCGGCTCCATTCGCGCGGTGGACGGCATCTCCTTCGACATCAAGAAAGGGGAGACGCTGGGCCTGGTGGGAGAGAGCGGCTGCGGCAAGTCAACCACCGGGCGCGCCATCCTGCAGCTCTACCGACCCACGGCCGGGCAGGTGCTCTTCCAGGACGTGGACCTAGTGAAGCTCAAGGGCGAACCGCTACGCCGTATGCGCCGCAACATGCAGATCATCTTCCAGGACCCCTACGCCTCCCTCAACCCTCGCATGACCGTCGGCTCCATCATCGGCGAGCCCCTGGAGGTCCATGGGCTGGCTCAGGGCAGGGCGCTCCAGGAGCGCGTCCGCGAGTTGCTTGCTCTCGTGGGCCTGAACCCGTACTTCGCCTCCCGTTACCCCCATGAGTTCTCTGGGGGTCAGCGCCAGAGGATCGGCGTGGCCCGGGCCCTAGCCGTGCAGCCCGACTTCATCGTATGCGATGAGCCCATCTCGGCGCTGGACGTGTCCATCCAGGCTCAGATCATCAACCTCCTGGAGGACCTGCAGGAGCAGTTCGGGCTCACCTACCTGTTCATCGCCCACGACCTGAGCGTCGTCAGGCACATCAGCGACCGCGTCGCCGTAATGTACCTGGGCAAGATCGTGGAGTTAGCTGAGCGCCTGGACTTGTACCGAGATCCAAGGCACCCTTACACCCGGGCCCTGCTCTCGGCAGTGCCCATCCCGGATCCAGTGGTGGAGGCCAAGCGTCAGCGCATCATCCTGGAAGGGGATGTGCCCAGCCCTGCCAACCCGCCTCAGGGATGCAACTTCTGCACCAGATGTCCCGTGGTCATGGACATCTGTAAGCAGGAGGAGCCTCCTTTCGAGGAGGTCAGCGAAGGCCACTGGGTGGCGTGTTACCGGAGTCGGGAAGGATAGAACCCACACGGCCAGTCTGCGACGCTCTGGCCAGAAGGAGGTGAGCCGGCGGATGCTATACCGTACGGGGGAGACGCCTCCCGGGTGTTGTCGGTACCGGCCCATGGAAGAGCCATGGAGGTGCTTTCATTGTCAGGAGGGATAGATGAGACCTAAGAGCAAGTGGTTTGGGGCGCTGGCCATCTTGGCCGTCCTTGCTATGGTGGTGGCGGCCTGCGGCGCCACACCGGCGCCGGAGGTCATCAAGGAGACCGTCGTAGTCACCCAGGAGGTCGAGAAGGTAGTTACCCAGGAAGTGGTGGTCACCCAGGAGGTGATCGTCACCCAGGAAGTGGTGGTGACCCCCACGCCCGAGCCCGGCGCTGAGCGAGTGACCCTCGATTTCATCTTCGGGTCCGAGCCGCCCACCATTGACCCGGCCATCAGTGAGGACACTACCTCGGTGTGGTTGGTGGAGCAGATGTTCCTGGCTCTCACCGACTACGACGATGACACCCTGGAGGTCGTGCCCGAGCTAGCCACCAGCTGGGACATCTCCGAGGACGGAACGGTCTATACCTTCCATCTCCGCGACGATGCCGTGTGGGTGCAGCTCGTGGGCAATCAGGTGAACGAGATCGGCCCGGTCACCGCTCATGACGTGGTCTACGGCATTCTCCGCACTCTCGACCCGCGCACCGGCGCTCCCTACTCCTACGTCCCCACCACTGTACTCGTGGGCGCGGAGGAGTTCGCCTTTGCCGACGTTGACGAAGTCGGCGAGGAGGGCCTGGAGGAGCTCCGCAACGCTGTGGGCGTGCGTGCCATTGATGACTACACCGTCGAGTATACTCTCAAGCAGCCGGCCACCTACTTCCCCGCCATGGTCAGCCTGTGGATCTTCCGCCCGCAGCCCCAGGCCGCCATCGAAGAATGGGGCGACCGCTGGATCGAGCCTGGCCTGATCGTCACTAACGGCCCATACATGCTCAAGGAATGGGCCCACGGCGACCACCTGACGCTGGTGAAGAACCCCTTGTGGTACGACGCCGACCAGGTGCAGATCGAGGTCCTCCAGGCTCCTATAGTGGCTGAGGCCTCCACCGGCATGGCCATGTACGAAGCCGGCGAGATAGACTTCGCTGGCGATCCCGGGTGGGGCCCGCCCTTGCCCGACATGGATCGCATCAAGGCCGACCCAGTGCTCAGCCAGGAGCTGCAGATCCTGCCTCGGCTGTGCACCTACTACTATGGCTTCCTTAACAACAAGCCGCCGTTCGACAATCATCTGGTGCGCAAGGCGTTCTCCTACGCCATTGACCGCCAGACCCTGATTGACACCCTGCTGAAGGGCGAGCAGCGTCCCGCCAATTCCTTCACCTGCCCCGGCGTGTTCGGCAACGTGGCTGGAGACCCCGAGGTAGGGTTGTTGTTCGATCCGGATGCAGCGCGTGCCGCTCTGGCTGAGGCCGGATATCCGAACGGCGAGGGCCTGCCGCCGATCACTCTGATGATCAACCAGTCCGAGGCTCACCTCCAGATCGCTCAGGCCATCCAGGCCATGTGGATGGAGGTCCTCAACGTGGAGGTCAACATCGAGCAGCAGGAGTGGGCAGTCTACCTGAACACCCTGAAGCCAGACTCGCCCGACGAGGACAAGCCTCACATCTTCCGCATGGGCTGGTGCGCCGACTATCTGGATGCCAACAACTTCCTGGCCGACGTGCTGCACAGCAAGAGCACCGAGAACTACGAGAAGTTCTACAACGATGAGTTCGATGCGCTGGTGGAGCAGGCTCAGGTCGAGACTGATCCCGACGTCCGCGCCGCGCTCTACAAGCAGGCGGAGATCATCCTGAACAACGAGGTCACCGCCATGGCGCCCATCTACTTCTACACCCGGGTCACGCTCAACAAGCCGTACCTGACGCGCATCGTGAACCCCCTGAGCATGGACCACGTGTGGAAGTGGAAGATAGACTGGGAGGCCAAGAAGGCCGCCACCGGCAGGTAGAGCGTCTGTGAATGATCGGAGACGGGGTGCGACAGGCCCCGTCTCCACCCGCAGAACGACGACGGGGACCTAGATCCCCGTCGGTCCACATGCGGCCAGCGGCAAGTGCACTGGCCGCATGTGGACCGACGGTGATTGCGTGAGACTGAAGACCGACTATTACCGGAGTGATGCTTAATGACCACATACATCGTGCGCCGGCTGCTTTGGTCTGTGCCGGTGCTGCTGGCCCTGTTGCTGGCCGTGTTTCTGCTGATGCAGGCCATACCCGGTGGCCCTTTCGACTTCGCCGGGGAGCGCAACCTGCCCCCCGCCGTGGTGCAGAATCTGGAGCGGAAGTACGGGCTGGACAAGCCGTTACACGAGCAGTTCCTCAACTACCTCAAGGCTGTAGTGCTGGAAGGCGACCTCGGCCCCTCGTTCACTCAACGGAACCGGACGGTCAACGACATCGTGGGCGACAGCCTGCCCATCTCCGCTCAGCTAGGCATCCTGGCCATAGGGCTGGCCCTGCTCATCGGCGTGCCGGCCGGGATCATCGCTGCCCTCAACCACAACCGCCTTCCCGATTACCTGGCCTCCTTCCTGGCCATCGTGGGCGTGTCCATCCCGGCTTTGGTACTGGGCCCGGTGCTCTACTGGGTGTTCGCCCTGAAGCTGGGCTGGTTGCCGGTGGCTCTGTGGGGAGCTGAGCGACCGTTCTTCCTCGGCTTCATTCCTACCCCGACGGCGAAGTTCTTCCGGCATGCCATCCTGCCCACTCTTGCTCTGGGCACGGGCCTTTCCGCCAGTATCGCTCGCCTCACTCGCGCCTCTCTGCTCCAGGTCATCCGCGAGGACTACATCCGCACCGCTCGGGCCAAGGGGCTGCGGGAGCGGGCCGTGGTGGTGCGCCACGCTCTGAAGAACAGCCTCATACCGGTAGTGACGGTCTTGGGCCCCATGTTCGCCGCCGTCATTACCGGCACTATCGTTATCGAGGCGGTCTTCGGCATTCCCGGGATGGGCAAGTACTTCGTGCAGGGCATCAGTAACCGCGACTATCCCGTGATCATGGGAGTCACCCTGATCTACGCCGTCATCCTGGTGCTCTCCAACCTGGCGGTGGACATCACCTATGCCTGGCTTGACCCGCGCATACGCTACTCGTAGGCAGTCGCGGACGAGGTCACTGCGAAGGGCCGCTGTGAACCCCGCCGCATCTAGTGAGGAGTTAGAATGGCCGTTCAGGAGGCAGTAGCCCAGCAGGTCTTCGCCAGCCGGGCACAGAGGCGCCAGCGTAGTCCCTGGTCGGACGCGCTTCACCAGTTGTTCAGAAACCGCGTGGCCACTGCGGGCGGTGTGTTTATCCTCGCTCTGCTCGTCGTCGCCGTCTTCGCCCCGGTTCTGGCTCCGTACGGCTACGCCGAGACCCACTTCCAGGACAACTACGCCCTCCCCGGGCCCGATTACCCGCTTGGCGCCGACTACCTAGGCCGCGACATACTCAGCCGTACCATCTATGGTGCGCGCGTTTCTCTCGCGGTCGCCTTCGTGGCTGCCACCGTGAGCCTCGTCGTCGGCGTAGCCTACGGTACCATCTCCGGCTATGCTGGCGGATGGGTTGACAACCTCATGATGCGCATAGTGGACTTCCTCTACGGGCTGCCCGTGCTCATCGTGGTCATCCTCATGCAGGTCTTCTTCAAGGCCGTCTCCAGACGAGGAGAGGTGACCGGGCTGATGGCAGCCCTGGTGAGGTTGGACACTGCCCTGGGTGGGCTGTTCTTCGTGTTCCTCGCCCTCGGGCTTCTCAACTGGATCGGGATGGCGCGCATAGCCCGCGGGCAGGTGCTCTCCTACAAGGAGCGCGAGTTCGTGGAGGCGGCTCGCGCCATCGGCGTGGGCACGCCTCGGGTGCTCTTCCGCCACCTGCTACCCAACATACTCGGTCCGTGCATCGTGGCCGAGACCCTCTCCATCCCCGGCTACATCATGACCGAGGCCTTTCTCAGCTACATAGGACTGGGCGCCAACCCGCCTACGCCCAGCTGGGGCATCATGATAAACGAAGGCTTCCAGGGCATCCGGTCGTACCCGCACGTAATCCTGGTACCAGCGACGGCCCTGACCCTCACCGTCCTCGCCTTCAACTTCCTGGGCGACGGTCTGCGCGACGCCTTCGACCCGCGCCTGCGCGAGTAGCGGTCCAGCAGGATCTCTCGCCTACCCCCACGGCCCGGCCGGTAGCCGGGCCGTGGACATGGCAGACACCGGCACGAGGCCACTGGACATCTCCAAACACTACCGCTACCATGCGGGCAGCTGACGCTCCGGCCGATAGGCTGTCCGTCGTGGAGGCACCCCATGAGCCAGTCTTCTTCTTCGCGTCGGTGTCTTCATTCCGCCTTGAGCCTAGTTCTGCTGCTCTCCTGCTTGTCGCCCATCCACGTTCGGGCCGGTTCCGCCCTTCCCCCTGAACCGGCTTCCGTGGCCTCGCCAATCGCGGTGGGCCGCTCGTCTCCGCAATCCGTTTCGCTTGAGGACCGAGCTAGATTGGTGGGCGCCCTGGGCCACTTGCCCCTTCTCTTCATCGAGAACCAGGGACAGCTGGACCGCCGGGTCGTCTACTACCTTCCGGGGCAAAGCGCCACTGTCTACTTCACCGCCGACGGTGTCACTTTCGTGCTGCAAGGGGCGACGCCCGATGTCCCAGGGGTGGCCACGGGGAGCGCATACCCTCGCAGTAGAAGGCACGTGGTGCAGCTGGACTTCCTGGGCGCCGCTCGCGTGACGCCGGCGGGACGGGAGCGCGCCCAGACAGTGGTGTCCTACTTCCGGAGCCAGCTCGAGCGGTGGCACGTCGGCGTGCCGACCTATCACCGCGTGGTGTACTCCGACCTCTGGCCTGGCATAGACCTGGCCTACTACGGTGAGGCAGGGAACCTGAAATACGAGTTCATAGTCCGGCCGGGTGGTGATCCCTCCCGTATCCGCCTCGCCTACCGGGGTGCCACCTCGATGCACCTGAACGAGACCGGCTCTCTCGAGATAGCCACTCCTGCCCGCACCATCTCTGATCAGGCGCCTTTGGCCTACCAGGACGTCGGGGGAGAACGGCGGCTGGTGGAGGCGGCCTACGCCGTGGATGGCGACGGCCTCTCCTTCGGCTTCACTCTTGGCCCCTATGATCGCTCTACCACCCTCGTTCTCGACCCGGAGCTGCTCTACTGCGGCTTCCTGGGCGGGTCGGACTCGGACGAGGGCTATGACATCGCCGTGGACGCCGAAGGCGCCGCCTACGTTGTGGGAAACACCCAGTCGCACCAAGACAGCTTCCCAGTGGTGGTGGGCCCCGACTCTACTTTCAACGGTGGCTGGGTTGATGTCTTCGTGGCCAAGGTCAACCCCGAAGGCACTGCCTTGGAGTATTGCGGCTACATCGGGGGCGCCCTGCGCGACGCCTATTCCGGCGACCTGGGCATCGCCGTGGATTCCCACGGGGCAGCGTATGTCACCGGCGTCACCGAGAGCACCGAAGCCAGTTTCCCCGTCCTGGTGGGCCCTGACCTCACGCACAACGGAGGCGCCGATGCGTTCGTCGCCAAGGTCAACCCGGCGGGCACGGCGTTGGAGTACTGCGGCTACATCGGCGGGCTCCAAGAAGACTCGCCAGCGGGCATAGCCGTGGACTCCTCCGGAGCAGCCTACGTGGTGGGAACAACGACGTCGGATCACAATAGCTTCCCGGTACAGGCAGGCCCCTTCCTCACCTACAAGGGGGATGGCGACGTCTTCGTGGCCAAGGTCAGGCCCGATGGCAGCTCGCTAGAGTATTGCGGCTACATCGGCGGATCGGTGGTGGATCGTATCGTAGGCACGGGCCGGGACGAGGGCAACGCCATAGCGGTAGACGCGTCCGGTGCTGCCTACATCACTGGCAGGACCAGGTCCACGCAGGTCAGCTTCCCCGTGCTCGTGGGGCCAGACCTCACCTTCAACGGCGGCTTCTGGGACTTCAACGCCTTCGTGGCG
Organism: Anaerolineae bacterium; assembly: GCA_013178015.1. Lineage (NCBI taxonomy): Bacteria > Bacillati > Chloroflexota > Anaerolineae > Anaerolineae bacterium. Next base: position 48,071 of record JABLXR010000020.1, on the reverse strand, counting down.
AAGGTCAGGCCCGACGGCACAGGGTTAGTCTACTGTGGTTACCTGGGCGGATTCGCCGGCCAGGGCATCGCGGTGGACGCCCTGGGGGCAGCCTACGTGACCGGCACTACTGGCGCGGGCAACCTCCCTTTGCTGGTAGGACCGGACCTGACCTTCAACGGCGCCGAGGATGCTTTCGTGGCCAAGGTGAGGCCCGACGGAACCGGGCTGGTGTACTCCGGCTACGTCGGCGGGACAGACATGGATAGCGGCACCGACATAGCCGTTGATTCCCAGGGCGCCGCCTACGTCACCGGATACACCAGCTCATCGGAAGCGACCTTCCCCGTGCGCGAGGGCCCGACGCTCACGTTCGGAGGTGACAGCGATGCCTTCGTGGCCAAGGTGCGGCCCGATGGCACCGAGCTCCAGTACTGCGGCTACGTAGGTAGCGCCGCTACTGACCTGGGCAAGGGAGTGGCCGTAGATAGCCAAGGCAACGCTTACCTCACCGGCTTCACCTACTACACTGTCCCAGACTTCGAGGAGTACCCCATTGACACCTTCCCTGAGACGGTGGGCCCGGACCTAACCTTCAACGGGAGCTACGATGCCTTTGTGGCCAAGATAGGCGAGCCCTCGACCAACGGAGATACCACGCCACCCGCCGCTATAGCCGACCTGACAGCAGCTACCGGCCCCGTGGCCGGCACTATTGTGCTCCACTGGACCGCTCCCGGCGACGATGGCACCGCCGGCACCGCCACCGCCTACCAAGTCCGCTACGGCTCGTCGGTCATCACCGAGGCCGACTGGGGCACGGCTACCCCGGTATCCCACGGCATACCGATCCCCGCAGACGCCGGAACACCGCAGTCCATGACCGTCACCGGGTTGACTTCCGGACGTACCTACTACTTCGCGATCAAGACCCTGGACGAGGTGCCCAACGTATCGGCCATCTCTAACAGCCCCGGAGCGACGGTAGCGTGGGAGAATGGCCACCGCATCCTCGTCCCCCTGTGCATGCGCCGCAGTTGAGACCTCGGGCCCGCGCGGAAGAGCCGGGCCCGGGACCATTGCCCTAGAGCGCGTGGTGCCTTGCGAATCCTGCCAGGCTGTCACTGGGCAGACGCCCAGCGCCTGCGCCGCTATTGCCATCGAGCGCCCACGGCCTCGGCTCCTATGGAGGGACATGCTGTAGTGGCGCCGTACCTCGACATCCGCCCAACCCCGCGCTGGCAGCAGCTCAAGATCGGGCCGACGGCCTGCCAACAGTACTTTCGCACTAGCCCTTCGTTGCCCTCAGGCCACGCAAGAACGCCCTGAGTGCTTTCACGATCCGCCCTCCTCGACGGAGGGCGCTCGCTGGCACGTTCGCTTCCTCCGTTCGCGTAGCGCGCCGGGCGGCGGTCACTCCTCAAGAGAGACCGGGACCTCTGCCACGATGCTGCCTCCTTGGCTCGTTGTCGGCCTCGGGGCCTGCCTTGGGCGAATAACGGGCGACCATGGGCGCTGGTGTACGGCGGCCTGCCGCTTCCCAGACGCACTGTCGCCCCCGATCCTGACCTGTTGCCCGAAATGTCTGCCGGCGCCAGGAGCTTGCAGCCCTGTGCTATAATTACCTTCGGTTCGTATCTCAGCAGCCTACCAGGCGAGAGGGATGATCGAGGCTCACAGCCTGACCAGGAACTTCGGCAGCACGGTCGTCATCGGGGACGTAAGCACAGACGTCAGAACGGCCGAAGTACCTTGGTTTCCCGGTAGGCGTCCAGACCCCCTTTCGGTCACCCGTCGGCGAACTGCCTCGTATGTGCCCGGTGCCAGCTTTACCGCTTTGCTCCGCCCCCCTGCCTGCGCCCCCGGGGCCAGACGGCTCATTGCCGGCCGCGCCCGGTGCCAGTCAGGCCCAGATGGGCGGTCAGGGGACATCCGTGCTTCCTCGGGCGGACCGACGGTACGCGCTTCCCTCACTCTGCAGGGAGCCCGCGACCGCCGATCCGCCAGCCGGGCAGCGGACCTTCTGGAGCACCCCGATGGCGGACACCACAGCGTGAGTACCAGCGGGCGTGGATAGCGACTTTGGCTCTCCACCGGTGTTCTTGGCTCTGGTACGTGATACCCATGCCCTCTGGGAGGCCAGCGGGGGTGCGGACGTCCCCTCTCGACGCCAGGGACGAGAGGCTAGAGGCGCCAGCCCCTGGCCGAGGGCCAGTCACAAGGTGATGGTCACGCCATCGGATGATGCCGCTTACGCCGGCGCGATGGGCCGGCCCTCGGCTGATGGCCACCCTGCACCACAATGAGGCGGAGGCTGCTGCAGTGGAGGTAGGCTCATACACGGCCGCTGACGGCGGAGCGCTTGTGAGGCAGCGCCAGCAGGGCACTTCACCTCACCGCCGCACCCGTTCTCCCGGCCGGCTCGATATCGGTTCTCTTTCGATGCTAGCTCCCACCGCAGGACTTCCGTGTCACTCGTTCTGATTTCTTCTGGTGGTCATTATCAGCGTAGTGATGCCCGGGCGTTCGGGAGTGATTTCGCTTTCTACACAGTTATGCAGAGGAGCGCGAGATAGTGCTACAACTCACCGCTGACGAACACGAGGCGATAGTCCAGCAGCTTGAACTCCGGGCGAAAGAGCAGGGAAGCCTGGACTACGACGACGTTCTCGAGGCCCTACCCGAGCTAGACGAGAGCGGGGAGCAGGTTGACTGCATCTTCGCCGCCCTCGACGACCGGGGAGTAGCGATATCGTATCGCAAGGCCGATCAGAAGGACGAATGGCTGGCCAGGCGCCTGAGGGCCCGCGTCAGTACTGAAGAGGACGAGGCCCAATTGGCTGGGCTGGACACCAGTGACGCCGTGAGCCTCTACCTGCGCGAGATAGGCCGTGTTCCCCTGCTCACGGCAGAGGAGGAGGTGGAGCTGGCCAAGCGGATGGAGGAAGGTCGCTTCGCCACCCGCAGGCTGAGCCGGGGCGGCCTCCCTGAGGAGGAAGTGCAGCGGCTAAAGGCGATCTCCTTCCGAGGCCACCAGGCGGAGCAGCACCTCATCAAGGCCAACTCCCGCCTGGTCGTCAGCGTGGCCAAGAAGTACATGGGCCGGGGTGTTCCCTTCCTCGATCTCATACAGGAAGGCAACATCGGCCTCATCCGCGCTGTGGCCAAGTTCGACTACCGGCGCGGGTACAAGTTCAGTACCTACGCCACCTGGTGGATTCGCCAGGCGGTGACTCGCGCCATCGCTGACCAGGGGCGCACCATCCGGGTACCGGTGCACATGTGCGAGCAGATCAACCGCCTGGCCCGCGCCACCCGCAAGCTGGTCCAGGACCTGGGTCGCGAGCCCACTCCCGAGGAACTGGCCGACGAGATGGAGATGCCCGTCGCTAAGGTGGAGCAGATCCTGAAGGTGGCCCAGCGGCCGCTATCGCTGGAGACTCCGGTGGGCGAGGAGGAAGATAGTGCCTTGGGAGACTTCATCGAGGATGGGGACGCACCCAGCCCGGTGGAGGCCGCTTCGGTTAGTATGCTCCAGGATCACCTGGAGGACCTCTTCAACAGCCTGACTCCTCGCGAAGTGAAGATACTGCAGCTTAGGTTCGGCCTCATTGACGGCTACACTTACACCCTGGAAGAGGTGGGGCGACGGTTCGGCGTCACCCGGGAGCGCATACGGCAGATTGAGGCTCAGGCACTGCAGCGGCTCAAGCATCCCCGCCGTTGCCGCCGCCTGAAAGAGTACCTGACGTAGCTCCCGAGGGCGGGGTGAATCCCATGCGCGAATCCGCTCCAGGCTGAGCCCCGGAACTAGAGCGAGGCGAAGCCGACCCTCTGGCCGGCCGCCAAAGGTATCAGCCCGCTCACAGCCGGCCCTTCGCCCTGCACTGGCCCGACCATTCATGATCGGCGGGGCCGCGGATCCGCCTAGCTCTCCCCACTCTTAACTCATGCGACGCACCAGCGCCGAACGCGGCCACGACTCTGTGGCCGCCTTCGGCGCTCGGCCTTCAGGGCCCTGGTGACGCCCGCCCCAGCCGCAGCGGGGCGCCATCACGGGCTGACCTAGACGTCCAGGTTCCGTACCTGCCGGGCGTGCGTCTGGATGAAGCGCTTCCGAGGCGCCACCGCCGATCCCATGAGCATGTCGAAGGTGCGATCGGCAGCCGCAGCGTCCTCGATGGTAACTTGCAGGATGGTGCGGGTCTCAGGGTTCATGGTTGTCTCCCAGAGCTCGTCCCAGTTCATCTCACCGAGACCCTTGTAGCGCTGGACCGCCGTCACCTGGCCGTCCAGCTCCTTCAGCAGCCGGTCGTGCTCCTCTTCGCGGTACACGTAGTAGTGCTTGTTCCCCTTGGCCACGATCCGGTAGAGGGGCGGCTGAGCGATGTACAGGTGCCCCTCCTCGATCAGCGGCTGCATGTAGCGGAAGAAGAACGTGAGGAGCAGCGTTCGGATGTGCGACCCGTCCACGTCCGCGTCGCACATGAGAATCACCCTCCCATAGCGCAGCCGCGACATGTCGAAGCTATCGCCGATGCCGCACCCCAGGGCGGTGATCAACGCCCTCACCTCGTTATTGTCCAGTATCTTGTCTAGGCGAGCTTTCTCTACATTGAGGATCTTGCCCCGCAGAGGCAAGACAGCCTGGAACCGCCGGTCGCGCCCTTGCTTGGCCGTGCCACCGGCGGAGTCGCCCTCCACCACGTACACCTCGCACAGGCTTGGGTCGCGCTCCGAGCAGTCTGCCAGCTTGCCGGGCAGAGCCATGCTCTCCAGGGCGCTCTTGCGGATGACCAGGTCGCGCGCCTGGCGGGCCGCCATCCTCGCTCGCGCCGCCGTCAGGCATTTGTCGATGATGGCGCGCGCCTCCCTGGGGTTTTCCTCCAGGTAGGTAGCCATGGCTTCCGAGACCACCGTCTCCACGTGGCCGCGAACTTCGGCATTGCCCAGCTTGGCCTTCGTCTGGCTCTCGAACTGGGGGTCCGTTAGCTTGACGCTGACCACAGCGGTGAGACCCTCCCGGACGTCGTCTCCGGTCAGGTTCCCCTCGGTATCCTTCAGGCAGTTGTTGCGGCGAGCGTAGTCGTTGAGGGTGCGGGTGACGGCCGAGCGCAAGCCAGTGAGGTGGGTACCCCCATCCACCGTATTGATGTTGTTGGCGAAGGAGTAGACAGACTCGGAATAGCCGGTGGTGTATTGAACCACCGCCTCCACCAGAGTGCCGTTGATCTCCCGTTCCACGTAGATAGGTTGGTGCACCACCGTGCGGTTGCGGTTCAGATACCGCACGAAGGACGAGATGCCGCCCTGGAAGTAGTAGGTGGCCTCCCGCCCGTCCCGCTCATCCAGAAGGCGGATGCGCAGCCCCCGGGTGAGGAAAGCCATCTCCCGCAGGCGCTGAGTGAGGGTCTCGAAACGGAAGTCTATCTCGGCGAAGATCTGGGGATCCGGCCGGAACCGAGTGGTAGTCCCAGCGCTGTCTGCGGGTCCGATGCGCTCCACCTCGGTTACCGGTTCGCCCCGCTCGTAGCGCTGGCGGTAGCTATACCCGTCCCCTTCGGGTGAGGACGTCACTTCCATCCATTCGGACAGGGCATTGACAGCCGAGACGCCCACACCGTGCAGGCCCGAGGCCACCTTGTAGCCGCCCCCGCCGAACTTCCCCCCCGAGTGCAGGATGGTGTGCACCACCTCTAGCGCCGACTTGCCCGTCTGAGGCTGGATGCCCACCGGGATGCCCCGACCATTGTCGGATACTGTGACTGACAGGTCCTGACCAATCACAACCTCGATGCGGTCGCAAACGCCTGCCAGTGCCTCGTCCACCGAGTTGTCCACCACCTCGTAGACTAGGTGGTGCAGGCCCCTCACGTCGGTCGACCCGATGTACATGCCGGGCCGTCGGCGAACCGCCTGCAGGCCCTCCAGCACCTGGATCTGGTCGGCTCCGTATGCCTGCCTCTCTACCGTTGCCAATCTAGCAACCTCCCTGATCATAGCGCCCTACGACCGCTACCAGCCACCCTTGCCATCAGCGCCTCATAGCGGTCCCGGTAGAACACGAAGCTCGCCGCCACCAATCCACTGCCGATGAATGTGTTGCCGCCCATGGCCAGCGCTGGTCCCAGGGGCACGCTGACAGCCACCCACCGCCAGACAATGGAGAAACCGGCGGCCAGCACATTGAGCAGCACAATGAGACCCAACGCCGACCAGAAACTGGAGCGCACCACAATGATGCTGTTGAGCACTGCTCTCTGTAGTCCGATCTCCTGCAGCACCATGGCGTCCACCACGAAGAACAGGTAGAAGAGCATCCAGAGCCCTACCCATACGGCCAGGATCCCCAGTAGACTGAGCGCCAGAGCGGCGACCGTGGGGCTGATCAGAGACATCAATGAGACCAGCAGGCTCACAGGAACCGCCACTCCAATGGCGATCGCTACCAAGGCCAGCGCCGCCAGCACCAGCCTCCTGCCATTGGCCCAGGCCTTGCGGGCCACCAAGGGCGCCCCCAGCTTGTGCCCTTGCACCGCGGCGGCCACAGCGGTCAGATACACAGCTGCGATGAGCAACCCGACCAACCCCAGCGCCACAACCAGAGACAGAGCCACAGGTAGCTGAGACACCTCGATGCTTCCTGCCGGTCGCCACATGCCGTCCGGGATGCCCCCGCCCAACAGGCTTGGTATGCCCACGACGCTGCTGGCCAATAGGCCCAGGAGGTTTGCCTCCTGGCCCAAACTCAACAGGGCCTGCGTGATGACCTCCGCCGACTCGGAGGGTTGCACGCCACCGGCCGTCACAGAGCGAGCTAGGGTGCCGGCCAATCTCGTCGCCAGCGGCTCTACCGACAGCTGCGGAGAGAGCCAAAGGAAGAGATCCACCAGTACGGGCACCAGCATGATCACCGGCCGCCGCCTGACCACCGCCAGGCCCTCGGAAATGGAGTCGATTACTCCCATGCCAACTGCGCCCCTGGATGAGTGCTGCAGAAACTGCGCCAACACTTCATTATACCACCAGGAACGCACCGCGGCGAACCACCGGTAGGCGCGCGCTAGCACATTTGTTCTATTCTATCACACCCTGCCGACGACCGCCACCCCCTGGGTGGGAGCGCTCGTCGGAGATAATAGGTAGCGGGAGCCGGGCGAAAGCCGTAGGCCCACAGGTGAGGTACGGTCCTGGCTACGGTCCCTCCGGTCTCGCTGTATCCCGCGTCGTCCCTGTAGTGGCCTCCGCGTCGCCCCTTCGGCAGTCGCGGGGCCGGCTCTGAGCGTCCACAGAGGGTCTCCACCCGCAACCCGGAGATGCCTCACTGTCGCTCGGCATGACACTGCCGAGGGCAGCGTCGGTGCTCGCCGCTCTCCTGCTTCAGCGTCTCCCTGCGAAGAGCGCCGCCTCAGCGACAAACCACGACCTGTCCTGTCTTGTCATTCCGAGCGACAGCGAGGAATCTCAGCGCCGGCAAGCCGCTTTGCTTTCACCCCACAAGCAGAAGCCCCACCAGACGTGACGCATTAGGCGCTCGCATGCCCCCTGCCATCCGACCCTATGCGGGATACGCAGCGGGAACCAACCTGATTGGCCCAGGGGTCGACATCGAGGGGCCGAATGAGCTCGGGGGCTGTGGTTGCACGGGGCAAAGGCGCTGATGGCATCGTCACCCGCTCTCAGGGCAGGCTCTTCAGCCGGCCCCGAGGGCAAGGCACCAGCATCTCGGCAGGTTGCAGCAGCCTCCCGGCGAGTCCGTGCCAATGACGGTAGGCACTTGGAGGCACAGCGTGCATAGGCGCGCACTCTCCCAAGGTAGATGCATCGGGCACAGTCGAGAGGTGGAGGCAGGGCGAGCACCGCTTGCAGGAAGGTGTGCCCACGGTGCAGTCGGAGAGCTTCCACTAGTGTGAGCGCAGCGAAGGGCCTGAGCGGAGGCCTTGTTGGGCATCTGTCCCTCAGTCCTGAGCTGGCCATGATTGGACCCGAACCGAGCCCGCGGGTATAATGTCAAGGTAGGCACGGAGAGGTAGCGTAGTTGGCCTAACGCGCGCGATTGGAAATCGCGTAAGGAGCAATCCTTCGCGGGTTCGAATCCCGCCCTCTCCGCCTCTCTTTTCTCTTGCCTCCTCTCGCCTACTGTGTTAGCCTGGGAATTGAGACCGTGCTAGGCGGGGAACTAGCGGTGCCCTGAACCCGCAATCCGCTATAGCGGGGCTGAACCCCGCCTCGAGGCCCAAGCGAGCCGAGCCTGTCTCGACAGAGCGGCGTTGATGGCTGGGTCCTGCGCGGCGGAGGGCCACGAACCCCGTCAGGTCCGGAAGGAAGCAGCGGTAAGAGGATTCCTCCGGGTGCCGCAGGGTGGCCTGGCCTGAGTCGTTCTCCGAGGTAAGTCGGTTCCGCTGGTTCGACAGGCGGTGCACGGTCTCAACTAGCTTAGCCGAAGGTGACTGCACATACCGATTTCCTTCGGAGGTGCTGCCATCATCGCCGAGGCACCAGCGTCAACGACAGCCACAGCACCTACCGCACGCGACGCTGCCAACTCAATCAGCCCCCCCAGAGCCCAGTCGCTTGTCACCTTCTTCTTGCTCCTAAGTACTACTGCCCTCGCCGCCAGCGCCGTAGTGCTAGGCCATCTCTCCGTGAGGCAGTCTCGTCGCTGGAGCCAACCGGCTGCGCCGCTCCTCAGCCCCGCGCCTACCCCGCCGTGGGCTAATGCCCCAGCTCTCATCACCGTCCGCGCCGGCCCGCTCATGGCCACGGTTCCACTCAGTGGGCGGAGCGTCGCCGAAGGGTTCCACTCCTCCGCCCGGCTCTTCGAGGGAGACCGGCTCTGGCCCTCCGAGGGGCAGCCTCTCACTTCGGGACTGTCCGTGTGGCTGGACCGCTCCGTGCCCTTCACCCTTGTCCGCGGCGCCGAGCGGACCAGCCTCCGTGGCCGCGGGGTCACAGTGGCCGAGGTCCTTGCCAGCGTCGGCGTCTATCTCGTCGGCCGCGACTACACCGTACCCGCCGGCTGGGAGCCGCTCCGTCGCCATCAGGCCATTTCTATCTACCGCGTGACCGAGAGCATCGAGATCAAACAGGAGACCACCTCGTTCGAAACCATCTGGCAGCCTGATCCTGACCTGGAGCTGGACCACACCCGGCTAGTTCGCGAAGGGCAGGAGGGGATCCGGCTGCACCGCTATCGGGTCACGGCAGTCAACGGAGAGGAGGTAGAAAGGAGGCTGGAGGACTCCTGGATCCAGCAGGAACCTCTGGACCGCATCATGGCCTATGGGACCAAGGTAGTGGTGAGGCAGTTGGACACGCCCCAGGGTCCGGTGCAGTACTGGCGCCGGCTGCGGGTCCTGGTCACATCGTACAGCCCTAGCACGGCCGGCCCCTCGCCCTCCGCCTCCAACTACGGCATCACCCGCTCGGGCAAGCGGGCCACCACCGGCATGGTGGCGGTGGACCCATCGGTGATCCCGATGGGCACCAGCATGTACGTCCCCGGATACGGCATAGGGGTAGCCGAAGACACCGGCAACGCCATCATCGGGCGCCACATAGACGTCTGCTACGACGACCACAACCTGGTATACTGGCGCCGGTGGGTGGACATCTACCTGCTCACACCCGTGCCCCCCGAGTCCAGAATCCGCTGGGTCCTTCCCAGCTGGCCTAGAGAGCGGTAGTGGCGGAAGACACGGACTTTCCCACGCTGACTCCCGAGGCGCTTGCGCCCGCCCAACTGCTGCGCTCGCTGGATTTGGGCCCTCGCAAGGCATTGGGACAGAACTTCCTGGCGAGCAAGAGCGCCCTGCGGCGCATCCTCCTCGCCCTGGACCTGCGTCCGGGAGACGCGGTGGTCGAGGTCGGCGCCGGCCTGGGCACCCTGACCGGGTTCCTAGCGGCACAGGCGGGCCAGGTGGTGGCCGTCGAGCTGGACGACAACCTCGCCCGATATCTCGCCGAGCGCTTCCACGGCGTAGAGACAGTGCGCGTGGTCCCGGGCGACATCCTGGACCTCACGCCCGCCGAATTGCTGTCCGACGTCACGCAACCCTACAAAGTGGCGGGCAACCTTCCCTACTACATCACCTCGGCCGCCTTGAGACACATCCTTGGCTGGGACCCCGCCCCTCAGGTGATCGTGGTGATGGTGCAGGAGGAGGTAGCGCGACGGATCGTGGCTCGGCCGGGCGAGCTGTCGCTCCTGGCGCTCATGGTGCAGCTCCGCGCTCAGGCAGAGATAGCCGCCCGCGTGCCCGCCGGCGCCTTCGTGCCCCCGCCGAAGGTAGATTCGGCCCTGCTCCGGATAGTGCCTGACCCCGCCCGACGCCCCCATCCCGCGGTGGAGAAGCAGCTCTTCGCCCTAGCGCGTGCGGCTTTCCAGCAGAAGCGCAAGACGCTCCTCAACTCCCTCGCCGGCATCGTCCCTATCTCGCGGCAGCATCTGGCCCAACTACTGCTCGACCTCGGCATCAATCCGGCGGCCCGAGCTCAGGAGCTCACCACCGACCAGTGGCAGGCGCTGGCTCGGGCCACCACCGAGCGCCACCATGCCCTGCCCGACGAGGAGAGCGCCAATGCCCCAGCTTGAGTACCAGCTTCTGCCCTACCGCCAGCGCCTGCCCTCGTGTGAGAGTCTCACCGGCCTGGTACGCCTCGCCTTCGCCCAGTACGGAGGTGTCATTGACGCCGGGGAGCCGTTCCTTCGCTGGTTCCTTGCCCGGCCGGGCCTGGACCATGGTCTGTCCACGGCCGCGTGGCAAGGTGACCTGCTCGCCTCCAGCCTGTTCGTCACCCGGTGGCGGCTCATCATCGGAGGCACGCCGAGATCAGTAGGCATCGTTGACACCGTCATGACCCATCCCGACCATCGGCGTCGGGGCCTGGCCCGGGCCCTGCTTTCGCGTGCCATCGAGGAGAGCCGGGCCGCGGGCTTGGAGGCACTCCAGCTCTACACTAGCGCCGGCTCGGACGGGTACCGGCTATATTGCCGCCTGGGCTTCGTCGAGTGGGCCCGGCTTCACTGCTGGGAGCTGACCTCGGAATCGCCCCCTTCGAACGACGCTGGAGAGTGGCACCCAGCCACTCCTGCCGAACAGAAACGAGTGCGGGAGCTGCTGGGCGCCGCTTCGTCCCGGTACGACGGCGTACCTGAGGACAGCGACGCAGTCTGGCGCTGGCGCCGCCAGGACCGTCCGCCAGAGGTGGCGGCTAGGGTCTGGCTTCGGGCCAGCGGCCCCATCGGAGGCGAGACGGTGACCACGTCCGCCGTGCGCCTGACGATGCAGGGAGAACGGCTAGTACTGAGCGATCCCCTCGCGGAGGACGCGGCCGCCTTCTCCCGCCTCTGCCGCCACCTGGCTGGGAAGGCGCCCCTGGTCGCCGTCGCCGACGAGCGGGACGCGACACTCAGCGGGGTGTTGGGAGCGGCAGGCTTCGCTCGGGGGCAGGCGGAGGCCGCCCTGGTGCTGCCGCTGGCGCCCGACTTCCCCTGCGCGCCGGGCCCACGGCCTTGGTTTGCCCTGACCGAGTCCATCATCGGAGCCTAGGCGGGCACATGACGCGCGTGCCGCCCCGGCGCCGGCAGGCGCACCTTCCGCCAACAGACCGCGGCGCGAGAGCAGCGCCTATGCCTGGGGCTTGCTGACGCTCGTCTCCTCGGCTCCTTCGGGTTCGCGCCATGCCGGAGGGTGCGCCCGGTCGGCCCCAGTGATCATATTGGCCCACGCCGAAGTGCCCTGGAGTCGGTAGTCAACCGGCGGCTGGATCAGCAGCATCTCATCGCCATACACCGGCATGTCGCGGCTGCGCTCCCATGCCTGGGTCCACACGCAGCGCATCTCCGGGATCACCTCGCAGTAGCCGCCCGGCCGCACCCCGCCGCATGGGCCATTGCGCATCTTCTTCGGGCAGTTCATGGGGCAGGTCATTCCGGTGCTGTGCAGTATGCACTGGCCGCACATGAAGCAGTTGAAGAGGTACCCCTTGGCCACCTGCTCGCCTAACCGGAACAGCCGTTGGGCCAGCCCGGGGCTCACTCTACTCAGCACCGGATAGACGCGCTCCACCGCCCGACGGGTAAGATCGTAGGCCTTCTCCAGCACCCGGGGATGGTCCTTGATCCACTCGCTCCCCGGCCAACGTCGCGCTTCACGGAATGCCGGTCGCAGCTCCACCCTCTCTCCCAGACTCCCGAACCTCATTCACAGGCTAGTGAATGGCAGACGGTGGCCAGTGCATAGCCCGCGCTAGGCCGAAGCCGCGGGGCTACATCTAGCGAAGGCGACCCGTTCCGTGCCTTCAGGGCAAGCTCCGCGCCGGCTCAGAGCTGCCGGAACCCACTCAGGCAGGCTTTGCCCCGCGTAGCTCCGACCATACATGGCCGACCGGCCACTCACCCATCGGCGAACGTGGCTTCGCCAGGCTAACCATCGTCCACTAGTGTATCATCTCTCTAAACAGCTGGCCCGCCGGGTCAGGCCGCCAGGACTGGAGCACGCGCATGTAGTTGGCCCGCTCGAACGCCGCCGGGTCGCCCACGTTCCGTTGGCTCATGCTTCCGCGCATCTCAGTAACCGACTCGTAGCCCCGCTCACCCATCCAGCGGCGCAGCCCCTGCTCGATCTCAGTGAAGCGCCCAACTCCCCGCGCCAGAATCTCGGACGTCATCATGGCCACCTTGGCGCCGGCCATGATCGCTTTGGCAGCGTCTTCATGGGTATGGACCCCGCCGGTGATGGCCATGTCGGCCTCGATCCTCCCATACATGATCGCCACCCAGCGCAGGGGCAGCCGCAGTTCCGCCGACGTGCTCAGGACTAGCCTGGGCACGACCTGCAGCGCATCCAGGTCCAAGTCGGGCTGATAGAAGCGGTTGAATAGCACCAGCGCGTCCGCTCCAGCGGCCGACAGCCGCTGCAGCATGTTGGGCGTCGAGCTGTAGTACGGGCTCAGCTTGACCGCCACCGGGATGGAAACCGTCCGCTTGACCGCCTCCAGGACCTCTACCGCCATCCGCTCTACCTCAGAGCCCTGCAGGGTCACGTCCGTCGGGATGAAGTATACGTTCAGCTCCAGAGCATCAGCGCCCGCTTCCTGGATCCCCCTGGCGTTCTCGATCCACCCGCCGGTGGACACGCCATTGAGGCTGCCGATGACTGGTATGCCCAGGGATTGCTTCAGCCGCGCCACGGCGTTCAGGTACTCCTGCGGACCCACGTGGTAGGTTTTCTGCTCCGGATGCCAGCTCAGAGCCTCGGCGAAAGCCTCGGTGAAGTAGCTGAGGTAGTGGTCCAGTTGCTCGCTCTCCAGGCTGGCCTCCTCCTCGAACAGCGAGTACATCACCAGCGCCGAAGCCCCGGCATCTTCCATCCGCCGGGCTACGTCCAGGTTGCGCGACAGAGGGGACGCTGACGCCACCAGCGGGCTCTTGAGTGTCATCCCCAGATAGGTGGTGCTCAAGTCCATTGGGCCTTCTCCTTTCCCGATTGGGCGCGTCACTCCACCCCGTCCAGCCCGGCCGTCTCGTCGCTCTTCTCCAGCGCCCCCGCTTCCGCCCCCAGATCGAAGCTCATGGCGGCCAAGTGCTCGTACTTCCTCCAGCGCTCCAGGACTGCCCGCTGGGCCCGTGCCAGCAGGCGCGCCGCCTGATCCGGGTCGCTGCGGACCAGCATCCGGTAACGGTTCTCGTTGTAGATGTAGTCCTGCAGCGGGATGCTCGGAGCACGAGAGTCCAGCTGGAGCGGGTTGAGCCCCTCGTCCCGCCTTCGAGGATCGTATCGGTACAGCGGCCAGTGCCCCGACGCCACCGCCAACTTCTCCTGATCCATGCCCTGGGCCATGTTGATCCCGTGGGCAATGCAGGTGCTGTAGGCGATGATGAGCGAAGGCCCGGGGTAGCTCTCCGCTTCCAGGAAAGCCTGGATGGTCTGCCGGTCGTCGGCTCCCATGGCCACCTGCGCCACGTAGACGTATCCGTAGTTCATGGCCATCATGCCCAGGTCTTTCTTGGGCAGGGGCTTCCCACTGGCGGCGAACTTGGCCACCGCTCCCAGCCCCGTAGCCTTGGACGCTTGCCCTCCCGTGTTCGAGTACACCTCTGTGTCCAGCACCAGCAGATTGACGTCTCGCCCAGCGGCCAGCACATGGTCCAGGCCGCCATAGCCGATGTCGTAGGCCCACCCATCGCCCCCCACGGCCCAGACGCTCCTGCGCACCAGAGAGCCAGCCACGCTGAGAAGCTCCCGCGCCCTGGAGTCCCTGTGCCCTTCCAGCACTTGGCGCAGACGTGACACGCGCTCCCGCTGCGCCCGGACGCCCGCCTCGTCGGATTGGTCAGCATCCAGGATCGCCTGAACCAGATCCTCCCCCACCTCGCCCCTGAGCTGACCCAGCAGCTCGCGAGCGTACTCGTTCTGCTTGTCCAGCGTGAGCCGGAAGCCGAAGCCAAACTCGGCGTTGTCCTCGAACAGCGAGTTGCTCCAGGCCGGGCCCCGCCCCTCTGCGTCGTAGCTCCAGGCCGTACCGGGCAGATTGGCACTGTAGATGCTGCTGCAGCCGGTGGCATTGGCGATCAAGGCCCGGTCACCGAACAACTGGCTCAGCAGGCGCAGGTAGGGCGTCTCCCCGCAACCGGCACAGGCGGAGTGAAACTCGAACAGGGGACGAAGCAGCTGCACATTCCTGGTGTTGGTGAAGCGCAGGCCCACGTCGCGAGGAAGGTCGGGCAGGGAGAGGAAGAAGGCCCAGTTCTGGCGCTCCTGCTCTCGGATAGGCAGTTGAGGCTCCATGTTGATGGCCTTCCGGCCCACCGCCGTCTTGTCCCTGGCCGGGCATACCTCCACGCACACGGCGCAGCCGGTGCAGTCCTCAACCGCCACCTGCACTGTGTATCTCATGCCTTTCAGCGCCGGCTCACGCCAGCGCGCCTCGACCGACTTGAACGCCGGCGGGGCGCCTTCGAGGAGGGCCGGATCGTAGACCTTGGAGCGGATGACGGCGTGGGGGCAGTACATCACGCAACGCCCGCATTGGATGCAGACGTGGGGCAACCAGACCGGCACCTCGAGCGCCAGGTTGCGCTTCTCCCATCGGGTAGTGCCGTTGGGGAAGGTACCATCCACCGGCATGGCGCTCACGGGCAGTCGGTCCCCGTCCCCGGCCATGATGCGGCCGGTGACCTCGCGCACGAACGCAGGCGCATCCTCAGGCACCGCCGGAGGCACCTCGATGGTCCCCGTGGCCCTCTCAGGGACGTCTAGCCGGTGGAGGTGCTCCAGGGCCGCGTCCACCGCAGCGAAGTTCCTCTGCACCACCGCCTCGCCTCGCTTGCCATACGTATCGCGGATGGTCTTCTTGATTTCCTCGATGGCCCGATCAGTAAGGAGGATGTCGGTAATGGCGAAGAAGCACGTCTGCATGATGGTGTTGATACGGTTACCCATGCCCATGTCCCTCGCCACCCGGTAGCCGTTGATGGCGTAGACTTCGAGCTGCTTCTCTATGATCTGCTCCTGCACGGCTCGGGGGATGTGATCCCACACCTCGTCCTTCTCATAGGGTGCATTGAGCAGCAGCGTCGCCCCCGGGCGAGCGGTATCGAGAACACGGAAGCGCTCCAGGAACCCGAACTGATGCACCCCGACGAAATCGGCTTGCCTGATGAGATAGGTCGAGCGGATGGGCTCAGGGCCAAAGCGCAGGTGCGACACGGTATGGGCACCGGCCTTCTTGGAGTCATAGACGAAATAGCCCTGGGCGTGGTAGTCGGTGGTCTCCCCAATGATCTTGATGGAGTTCTTGTTTGCTCCCACCGTGCCATCTGAACCCAACCCCCAGAAGACGGCTCTCACCACTCCCGGCGACTCGCTATCCAAGGGACGACTATGGTCGAGGCTGGTGCCGCTGACGTCGTCCATTATGCCCACCGTGAAGTGATTCTTCGGCTTGTCTCTCTTGAGCTCCTCCAAAGCGCTCTGGACCATCTCGGGGGTGAACTCCTTGGAGGACAGCCCGTACCTGCCCCCGATGACCCGAATCGCTCGGCTCGGCTCGGCGCCTTCGGCAAGCGCGGTGACTACGTCCTGGTAGAGCGGTTCCCCCAGCGCCCCTGGCTCTTTGGTCCGGTCGAGGACTGCCAGGGCCTCGCACGTCGCCGGCAGCGCTTCCACGAAGTGGGCGGCAGAGAAGGGACGGAACAACCGCACCTTCACCAGACCCACTCTCTCGCCCCGTCCGGCCAGGTACTCGACCGCCTCGTGCGCTGTCTCACAGGCCGAGCCCATCGCCACCAGCACCCGTTCCGCATCGGGTGCCCCCACATAGTCGAACGGCCGATACTGCCTCCCGACTTGGGCCGCGAACTGCTCCATGGTGTCCTCAACGATGCCAGGGACAGAAGCGTAGAAGGGATTGGCAGCCTCCCGGCTCTGGAAGAACACATCCGGGTTCTGAGCCGTACCCCGAGTGAAGGGTCGGTCGGGCGAGAGGCCCCGGGCCCGATGAGCGCGCACCAGGTCATCGTCTATCAAGGCTCGAATGTCGTCGTCATCCAGCCGCTCTATCTTGGCCACTTCGTGCGAGGTGCGGAACCCGTCGAACACGTGCAGGAAGGGGACCCGCGCCTTCAGAGTGGCCGTCTGGGAGATCAGGG
Organism: Anaerolineae bacterium; assembly: GCA_013178015.1. Classification (NCBI taxonomy): domain Bacteria; kingdom Bacillati; phylum Chloroflexota; class Anaerolineae; species Anaerolineae bacterium. Next base: position 31,438 of record JABLXR010000020.1, on the reverse strand, counting down.
CGAAGTCCATTACCTCCTGCACCGAGTTGGCGAACAGCATGGCCCACCCCGTACTTCGGGCCGCCATCACGTCGCTGTGATCGCCGAAGATGGAGAGCGCGTGAGTGGCCACAGTCCGGGCCGCGATGTGGAACACCGTGCTCGTCAGCTCGCCGGCTATCTTGTACATGTTGGGTATCATCAGGAGCAGGCCCTGGCTGGCGGTGAAGGTGGTGGACAACGAGCCGGTCTGCAGGGCCCCGTGCACTGCTCCCGCTGCGCCCGCCTCTGACTGCATCTCCACCACCGTGGGGACCGTCCCCCAGATGTTGGTACTCCCCCATGAGCTCCACTCGTCGGCGTGTTCGCCCATAGGAGAGGACGGGGTGATAGGGTAGATGACGATCACTTCCGCTGTCTTGTGGGCTACGTAGGCCGCCGCCTCGTTACCGTCAATGGTTACGTACTGCCGTGCCATGCCTCATCTCCGGAGGTTGCTTGGACCCGCGGGTGGGGCCATCCCGCTCCGGGGGTGGCGCACGCCCTGCGGCCACTAATAATGACGTGACCGCCCCGCCGGATGGGAAGGGCGGTCCCGTTGGCTTAGCCGATCCTGGTGCGAAGCAGGGCCTTGGCCCGGTCGGCCCTACGCGTCTCCTCCTGCTGAGCCTCCTGGAAGAACCGCGCCGCCTCTTGGTCGCCCAGCCTCTCGGCGTCCTCCACGTAAGCCGCGTAGGTCTCGGCGCCCTGGAGGGCATGATAGAGAACGCTCGTCAGGCCGTAGGTGACATCCGAGGTGCCGGTGGTCTCGCCGTGACGGGGAAGACCATGTTGAGGTTGCTCGTGATGCGGCATACTGACCTCCTAACGCTATCGCTAACGACACCGCCCAAGCCGGTCCCGCTGACCAGCACGCCCGCATTATACCGACTTGCTCCAGTTCTACCAAGTGCCCCCCAAGCCGCACGCGTTTCGCTCGCGAGGCAACGCATGCGTTCGCCCCGCCACCGGGCGCAGCACTGCCCAAGGTACTCCGCATGAGGCAGTGAGAGGCCGGTGACTGCGACCGGTCGGGCCCAGTGGCAACAGGTGAGCTAAGAATGCCCACGTCGGGGCTGCGAGTCCCTGCTCAAGCGGACGCATCCGTGCCTTTGTCTTCGCATGGCGGTGGAGGTCTGGGCGCGCCTCGATCCCGCGTCGCACCCTACAGCTCCACTCACCTGTGACATGACCTTGACCGTTGCGGTGGGCAGTGGTATACAGCGTCCATTGACCGCGTCCTCGGTCAGCCGACCGGACGCCGGTAACGAGGTTGGTCTCCAGTGAACTCCCGCGTTCTGACAGCTGCACCGGTCTGGACATCGGTCCCTGCCCCAGAACTCGAGAGGGACGCCCTGGCTGAACCCGAACCCTTTGACGCCATAGTGGTCGGAGCAGGGCCGGCCGGGTGTATGGCTGCCCGAAGCCTGGCGCTAGAGGGCCACCAGGTCCTTCTGCTGGAGCGCGAGGCGCTTCCCCGTTACAAGGCATGTGGCGGCGGACTGAGCCCCAAGAGCGTGGCTCGACTGCCCTTCCCGGTGGAGGACATACCGCATCATCGCATCACCCACGTGAGCTTTCGCCTGAGGGGCACGATGCCCGTCACTTGGCCGCTGCCCAAGGGGACTCCCTTCTACAGCGTCATGCGCAGCGACCTGGATTACGCTCTGGTCCGGTCGGCGGTCGTGGTCGGCGCCTATCTCCGAGAGCAGGCAGAGGTCACCGCGGTGTACCAGCACGGGGACGGCCACCTGGTACAGACGAACGCCGGGCAGTTCCGGGCTCCGTACGTGGTCGCAGCCGATGGGGCCACTGGCCCGCTGCGGCGGCTCCTGGGGTTTCGCTACCCTCCTCAACGGGGCGTAGCGATCGAGTGTGAGCTAACGGTGTCGCCGGAGGTGCTGGAGCGCTATGCAGGCACGCTGGTGTTCGATGTGGAAGCAGTGAAGGGCGGATACGCCTGGATCTTCCCTAAGGCCGACCATCTGTCAGTCGGCGCGGGAAGTATGCACCGGCCGGGGACCTCGCTGCGCCAGCGCCTGTGGAGTTTCATCCTGGAGAACGATCTCGTCCCCGAGGCAGACCTGGAGGAACTGCACACCTACGTGCACCCCCTGCCCCTGTCCAACCTCGGGGATCCCTGTCGGAAGGGTGGTGTGCTGTTGGCCGGCGACGCCGCCGGCCTGGCCGATGGTCTCGCCGGAGAGGGCATCTGCTACGCCCTGGACAACGGAGACCTGGCCGGAAGGCTGATCGCCGAGGCCTTGCAGGGCAACCCGGCGGCACTTGATCGGTACGATGCCGAGCTGGACCGAATGGTACGCCGGGACCAGCGCTATGCCCGGGTGATCGGCGACATCGTGCGGCGCTTCCCCGATACGTGCTACCGCCTGTTCACCGGAATAGGCGAAGAACGCCGCACGCTAACTGCGCTCCTCGTGGGCCAACTGGCCTTCGCCGAGTTCTTGATGAACCTGCCTGTCCTGAGGACGCTAGGGCAGATGTGAGACGGGCGTGGTCTCCATGAAGCGGAGCGTCTCCTCCAGAGATCTCACCCCCGTCACGGCGCCCATGGCCGTCACACAGAGAGCACCCACGGCATTGGCGAACCGCGCCGTCTTCTCCAGGTCCCAGCCCTGCACCAGCCCGGTTAGGAACCCGGCCACGTAGGCGTCGCCGGCGCCGGTGGCGTCCACGGGGTCAATCACGTACGGGGGCAGCCAGAGCTCCGTGTCGCCCTGACGCACGTACGACCCTCGCTCGCCCATCTTGAGGCCTACGATGTCAACCCCATACCGGAGGAACACCTCAGCCACTTCCTCCGGCCGCTCCTTGCCCGTAATCATCTGCGCCTCAGCCAGGCTGGGGAGCATCACGTCCACGTAGGGCAAGCAGGGCTCCACCAGACGCATCCACTGCCCCCGCGCGTCCCATACGGTGTCGAACGAAGTCGTCAGACCCATCTCCCGAGCCCGGCGCAATAGGCGGGCGGTGGGCTCTCCATCAATGCCGGGCATCACCAAGGCCCCAGCTATGTGCAGTATCCTGGCCCCCTGGATGAGAGTCAGGTCCACGTCCGACTCCACCAGCTTGGCGTTGGCTCCCAGGTAGTGAAGGAAGCGGCGCTCGCCGTCTGGCTCCACCATGACCATGGTGGCAGACGTGTTCACGTCGCTCTTACGCCGCACACCGCGGGAGTCCACTCCGTACCGAGCCAGCTGGCCCAGCACAAACTCGCCGAAGCCGTCGTCGCCTACGGCACCGAGGACGCCGGCCCCCACGCCCAACTTCGCCAGGGAGATACTGGTGTTAACCGCGCATCCACCGGTGTGCAGCTCCATCTGGTCCACCAGGGTGAGGCGCCCCCTCTCAGGCAGGTCCACCACCGGGCGCGCCACTACGTCCGCTACCATGATTCCCAGACAGGCTACCTGCATCATCTCACCTCATGTTCCACCACACCCGTTACTGCACCAGGCTAGCCATGGCATGGAACTTGTCCTTCAGGGCCGAGTACAGGCTGGTGTAGATGCCATAGAAGCTCTCGTAGGCCCGAGAGTGCTCCGGCACCGGGTTGAGCACTTCAGTCACCCGTAACGTCTCCCGGCAGGCCTCGGCCACCGAACCGTACAGCCCGGCCCCCACCGCGGCCAGCAGCGCCACCCCGTAGGCCGGACCCTCCGCCACGTGCAGGGCCACCGTCTCCACTCCGAAGACGTCCGCCTGCATCTGCCGCCACAGGGAACTGCGCGCCCCTCCCCCGGAAGCCCGGATCTGGCGCACCGGCACCTGCATCTCTTTCCGCATTATGTCGAGCGAGTCGCGCAGGCTGTAGGTGACGCCCTCCATGATGGCCCGCACCACCATGGCCCGGTCGTGCCGGGCGGTAATGCCGAACAGAACCCCTCTGGCCTCAGGATCCAGCACGGGCGCCCTCTCCCCCATCAGGTAGGGAAGCCACAGCAGCCCCTCGCACCCGAGCGGCGCCTGCTCCGCCTCTCGCGCAAGCAAGTCGTACGGGTCGGTATCCAGCCAGCGGGCGGCAGCCACCTCGCACTCGCCGAAGTTGTCCCGAAACCAGCGCAGCGACAGCCCGGCACCCTGCGTCACTCCCATCACGTGCCACTTGCCAGGGACAGCGTGACAGAAAGTTTGCAGCCGGCCCCGATCGTCTCTTCGAGGCTCGTCAGTGAAGGCAAAGACCACGCCGGAGGTCCCGATGGTCGAGGACACGATCCCCGTCTCCACGATCCCGTTACCCACAGCGCCCGCCGCTTGGTCTCCTCCTCCCCCTACTACCGGGAGGCCTGGCGGCAGGCCCGTCTCCTGGGCAGCCGCGGCAGTCAGCCTTCCCGAAACCTCGGGAGACTCGAACGCCCTGGGCAGCAGGTCTCGGTCCAGGCCCAGGTCGTCCACTACGTCCCAGGCCCAGTCGCGCCCTTGCACGTCGAACAGGGAGGTGCCCGAGGCGTCAGAGACCTCGGTGGCGTACTCACCGGTAAGGCGGAGACGAATGAAGTCCTTGGGCAGAAGGAACTTGCGCGCTCGCTCGAAGATCTCCGGCTCGTTGTCCCTGATCCACAGAAGCTTCGGGGCGCTGAACCCGGTGAGGGCCGGGTTGGAGGTGCGCTCGACGAGACGCTTGGCCCCTATCCGCTCCGTGATCCAGTCGCACTGTGCCTGGCTGCGCTGATCCGCCCAGATGATGCTCCGCCGGAGGACATGGTTCTGGCCGTCCAGCAACACCACCCCGTGCATCTGGCCCGAGAGCCCGAGGGCACGCACTTCAGCTGGGTCGGCCCCAGCGCGGGCCATAACCTGGCGGACGGCCTGCACCGCCCCGGTCCACCAGTCCTCCGGCTCTTGCTCCGCCCATTGGGGCCGGGGCTGGTAGAGAGGGTACTCGGAGGTAGCGGACGCTACTGGAGCACCATCCTCCTGGATGAGGAGGGCCCGCGCGCCGCCGGTGCCAATGTCCACGCCAAGCAGGTATGCCATGACAGTGCCTCCGTCTAGAGGGAGAGCTGTAGCCGCCGCCACCCATCGGTCACCGGAGAGGCCGACTTCGGCCGCCACAGCAGGCCGATTCTAGCACGCGGCCGTGGCCCGTCAACGGCGCCCGGCGCCCTGGACCCGAGGCACCGGGTGCTGCCGGCGCGTCGGCCGCGCCGGAGGCGACGCCAAACCCCTAGCCGGCGATGGGTGTCCGGCCCTCGGTGTTGCACACCCTCAGAATGGTCTCGTAGTTGCCCTGCCATCGTCCGGGCGGCAGGTCCTCGGTGATCCCGACTATGAAGCGGTCGCCCGGTGCCGCCTCTCTCAGCATCTGCCGCGTCATGTCGGCGATGTCTTCGTGGCTCTGAAGGTGGACCGACGAGGGGAAGTTGATCCACAGTGTCTTGCCTGGCCAGGCTTCCCTCGCCTCCCTTACCGTCATGTCGGTGTCGGGATACGGGGTGAAGGCCTCCACGTAGTCCATCCGCGAGCGAGCGATCCCCGGGGCCAGCAGGCGGGTGTTGGCATCGAAATGCACTCCCATCAGCTTCCCATGGGCCTGCAGCACCTCGGCCGCCTCCTCGTAGTGAGGCAAGATCATGGTCTCGAACCGCTCTCGGCCCACCACCTCCGGGCTAACGTTCCCCCCGTAGTTCACCGTGTGGGCCGGGGAATGGGCCACCACATCGTAGATCTTCCGCCTGTCCTCGATCAGGGTCCGGTATAGGCTCATCAGCCGGTCCCGGTTCTCCGCCCATTGGATGGCGAACTCGGTCACTCCCATCAGGGTGTAGATGATCTCTTGCAGGGGAGAGTAGCCGATGCCGGCCCGAACTGAGGCGTCATCTCCCATGAGGGCCTGAAGCTCAGCGAATTCCGCGTACCGGGGCTCGTAGCTGCGGTCTGCTATCATACATTCCAGGGCGGCATAGTCATCCGGGCCGCTGAAGAGGCGCTTCTCATGCCAGTGGGTGAAGTCGGCCGGGCGGTCCACCGCCGTCAGCGTCCCCTCAGGGGTCCTCACCTCTGTCCGCACCCGATCTATCCCGTCCTCGCCCACGTACTGGGTGCGCTCGACTTTGACCTCATGGTAGACGACACGGAAAACCGAGCTGCGCTCCACGATGCACAGCCCCTCGTTGCGGAGGCGCCGCTCGGCCGCGCTCTTGGGGAGCATGCACTCGTAGACCGTGAAAGGAACCGCATCCGGCATCTCGCCCCTCAGGGCCGCGTCCACTCGCTCTCTAGGCGTCACGCCATCCTCCCGTGCCCCCTATGCTGCGCCAAAGAGTAGGCAACCCCGGCCCCGCTGTCCAGCCCCCCATGGGTCTCGACTGGGCAGCAGCTCCCGCCCCCACCTGCCGCGAGGGGCAGAGGGCAAGCCGCCGCTCCAAAGCAGCCCGAAGTGTCCAGGTCTCCCGACAGACCAGGGGCAATACCGGCTGTAGACTGCACCGCAGCGAACGCCGCTAGCAGGTGCCAAGGCGACACCCTGGTGGAAGGCAGACCATCGTTCGCGGTCCGGCCGCGCCGGCCAGGGGATGGCTCGGCGAAATCCGTGTCGCCAGCGTTGGGCGATGGCACCTCAGGCTACCCATGCCACCCAACTAGCGGGCTGGGGCCGCTGAAGAGGCCGACCCTTAGGAGCGCACCGGATGACCGAGCCTATCACCATCATGATCGTCGACGACCACGTCGGCGTGCGCGCCGCTCTGCGCAGCCTCCTGGCACTCCAACCCGATATGAAGGTGGTGGGAGATGTGGCCGACGGCGCCGAAGCCCTGGGGTTGGTGCAGCGACTGCAGCCAGACGTGCTCATCATGGACGTCGTGATGCCGCACGTAGACGGGATAGAGGCCTCGCGCCGCATTCGGCAGCTCTGCCCGTCCACTCAAGTAGTGATGCTCTCCATGCACTGCACTCCCGAGTACGTCCAGCGCGCCCTGGCCGCCGGCGCCAGCGCATACGTAGCCAAGGAGAGCGCCGGCACTGAGATCGCCACCGCCGTGCGTACGGTGCACGGCGGTGGGCACTACCTCAGCCCCAAGGTGCAGCGCGGTCTGACTCCGTCTGCCCCGCTCTGAGAGGAACGAGAGAGCCGTCCGGGTGACCGGCCCGGGCACACTCAGCCGTCCAACGAGATCACCCCGTGGCGGATAGCGAACTTGACCAAACCGGGCACGTCGTGCACCCCCAGCTTGTGCATAAGACGACTGCGGTACGTGTCCACCGTCTTGGGAGACAGGAAGAGCCGCTGGGCGATCTCGGCCGAAGAACGGCCTTCCACCACTAGCTGAAGCACCTCCCGCTCGCGATCGCTCAGCCGGGCCAGGGGGCTGTCCGCGTCCGCCGCTTCCCGGTACCTCACGTAATCCTCGGTGATGGCGTCGCTGACCCTCCGACACAGGTAGCGCTCCCCCAGCGCCACCGCGCGCACGGCGTCCACCACTTCGGCACCTGCCGACTCCTTGAGCAGGTAGCCGCGAGCTCCCGCCTGCAAAGCCCGAAAGACGTGCTCGGACGAGGAGTGCACCGACAGGATGATCACTCGGGTGTCAGGAGAGACCTGCGCCACCTGGCGAGCAGCTTCGATGCCGTTGAGCACCGGCATGGCGATGTCTACGACGGCCACATTCGGCCTCAGCCGGGCGATCTCCTGCACTGCCTCGCTGCCCGTAGCCGCATCCCCCACCACTCGGATTCCCGGGTGCGCCTCCAGCAGCGACCGCAAGCCGTCCCTCACCACTGCGTGATCGTCTGCCAGGTAGACGCTGATCACCGGGCTATCTCCATAGTGACTCGGGTCCCACGGCCGCGCTCCGACTCCAACCGGAACGTGCCCCCCACCGCCGCGCAGCGCTCGGACATGGACAGGAGGCCCCACCCCCCGCCCTCGGTGCGCGCTCGCACCGCCTCCGTGTCGAACCCCACTCCGTCATCTACGATCTCCAGTCGCACCACCCCACCGCTCTCCTGCAGGCTCACTCTGACCTCGCGCGCCGATGCGTGTCTGGCCGCGTTGGTGAGAGCCTCCTGGGCCACCCGAAACATCGCCGTCTCCACTGCATCCGGCAGCCGGGGATCAAGATCAGGGCCCTCAACCCGGACCACCAGCCCGAACTGGCTGGCAAGACGCTCTCCGTACCAGCGCAGCGCCGCCTGCAGGCCATAGTCATCCAAAACGGGTGGACGCAGAGCCGACATGACGCTCCGGATGGACTCAGTAGTCTCCTCCACCAGCGCCAAGGCGCGGTCCAGAGCCGTCACCGCGGACTGACAGGCGTCCTCAGGCAGGTACATGCGCGCCAGGTTGAGGCTCAGCCCGAGGGCGGTGAGGTTCTGCCCCACCTGGTCGTGGAGCTCCCGCGCCAGCCGCTGCCGCTCGGCTTCCTCGGCCTCGGCCAGCCGGGCACCCAGGGCCGCCAGCTCGTCGCGCTGCCTCTGAACCGCCTGGAAGAGAAGCGCGTTCTCTATGGCCTGCCCGATCCGGCCCCCCGCCGCCTCCGCCAGAGCCAGATCGTCGGCCGTCAAGGGGCGATCCACCGGCCTCCCACCCAGGGCCATGGCGGCGATCAGGCGATGCTCGGTCCACACCGGGATGAGCAGCCCTTCAGAACCCCAACTCTCAGCTAGCCGGCTATGCCCGTCCGGGCACAGGTGCTGGAAGTCCTCCAGTCGCAGGGTGACCGGTCTTCGGTGGTCGGGCGCACTCCGGAACACTCTGTCCACAAACTGGGCCGCTGAGGGTGATGTGAGCATCCGAACCCAGCCATGGCTCAGAGTGAACACCGAAGCCTGACTGGGCTCCGCCCATCGTTCCAGCACGAACACGGCCCCCAGTCGAGCGTTCAGCGCCGCCGCCACCAGCCGGAGAGATCTCTCCTGGACTTCCTCCGGGTTCAGCGAGCCGGTCAGAGCCTGGTCCAGCCGATTGACGGTACGCAAATGATCCGCGTGCAGCGCGGCTTGGAACAGGTGGGCATTGTGTAGCGCCAGGCCTACCTGCTGGCCCACTGCCAGGGCCAGAGCCGTATCCAGGACCGGTGGGCGCCCGGCACGCCAGGCTATGTGCAGCGCCCCCAGAGTGCTGTCCCCGGCCCGCAAAGGGACGGTGACGTGCTCGTTGATGCCCTCTTCCTCCAGCACATCCGCTGGGAGGACGTCGCACCTGTCCACTGAGAGCAGGCCGGCCTCCCGCCCCTCCCCGTAGAACAGCGACCGTAGCAGCGGACACCGGGCGCATGGCAGTGCCTCCACCGCCTCGATGAATCGCTGAGACATCCCCGACGAAGCAGCTAGACGCGGCGTGTCATCCGCGGTGGCACCGGGTAGAGTCACCCAGCCCGCATCGGCGCCAAAGTGACAGAGGACGGTATCGAGAGCCACCAGCAGAAGCTGCGTCGGGTCCATCGAGGACGCGGCAGCCGAACTGACGCGGTACAGAGCGGACTGCTTCTCCGCGTAGCGTTTGAGTTCCTCCACTGACTGGCCGTGCGTGAGGGCTACCGCAGCCAGCTCCCCGAATGCCTCCGCCGCCTGGGCGTCGCTCTCCTGGAAACCTCCCGGTTTGTTGGCCAGCCCTAACAGGCCCACGGCCCGCCCTCCCGACATCAGGGGCACGAACATAACATTATCCAAGGGGCAGTGGCCTTCAGGAACGAGGCCGTACCACGGGCTATGAGCGAAGTCGTTGTGCCAGATCGGCACCCCCGCCCGAACTGCCTCTTGGCGCATGCCTCTGATGGGCATGGGCACGCTCTCGTCAGCCAGACACGTCAACCCGCCGGCATCCACAAACAACAGCGAGTTGAACTTGGAGTCCGGAGTGAGCAGGGCTACGTACCCGGCCGTTGCCCCGGTGACCGACTTGCAGGCATCGAAGATGGCGCGGGCAGCGTGCTGGAAGTCCGGCTGGCCTAGGATAGACCGGGCCGCGGCGAGCAACGCCTGGAAGTCCGACTCGCGCCCGCGCCACATCCCTGGCCCGCGTAGGCCGGCAGTATCTCTGAGGCTGCGCGCACCGGCTGGCATGATCCTCGGACCTCCATGGCTTGCATTTCACCGCCCATGCGTGCGAGAGAGCGCCGAAGGGCTCCAGGCATGAGCAGTAGGCTGAGCCTGCTTCTCAGAACGGCCTCCCTTCCGGCGTGGGCATTCTATCACACCGGCGCCGCCACTCAAGCCTGAGCAACATCGCGGGGAGAGCGCATCTGGCAGGCATGGCTCGCCCCCTGACCAGGAAGGAGCCTCCCCAGGCGCGGACGACTGCCTTCAACGGAGACGAGCCAGCGCTCCTCGCGGCACAGCAGACGAGGGGCGGAAGCCGGCCGCCCATGAAGCACGCGCCCAACGCGGGCGGGAGCCCCGTCAGCACGGTCTTGTCGTCCGCGCCACCGGTGCCCCGAACTGCGACAAGTTGCCGCCCCTTCTTGGCCACCGCGGCCCGTTCGGTTCTTCCCCTCGACCCTGAGCCCCCACGTCATTTAGGTAGGAACACGACGGGGTGTACAATAGCTTACTGGAGCAAGGCGCAAGACATGACCGTAGGGAGCACCCCCGTCGGAGCAGAATACCCCCTGCAGACCCTTGAGGGAACCGTGGAACGTCTCACCTTCCAGAGCGAGGAGACGGGCTACACGGTGGCCCGGGTGGTACCCAAAGGGAAGTCTCACCTGGTGACGGTGGTCGGCCCCCTGGCCGGAGTCAACCCGGGCGAATCGGTCCGCTTGCAGGGTCGCTGGACCAACCATCCTCAGTACGGTCGCCAGTTCGAAGCTCGCACCTATTCGGTGGAGCTGCCGGCTACCATTGAGGGGCTCCGCAAGTACTTGGGAAGCGGCTTGATAAAGGGGATCGGGCCAGTGACGGCAGCGCGAGTGGTCAACGCTTTCGGGCTCGAAGCCATGGACGTCATCGAAGAGTCGCCATCGCGCTTGCTCGAGGTGCCGGGCATCGGCGAGAAGCGCAGCGGGATGATCGTCCGCGCCTGGGAGGAGCAGAAGCAGATCAAGGATCTGATGGTGTTCCTCCAGAGCCACGGAGTCAGCACCGGGCTGGCGGTGAAGATCTACCGCCACTACGGCGACCAGGCCGTGGCTGTGGTGCGCGAGGACCCATACCGCCTGGCTCGCGACGTCTATGGGATCGGGTTCAAGACTGCCGACAAGATCGCCCGCAACCTGGGCCTCGCACCGGATGCCCCCGCCCGGGTGCAGGCCGGCCTGCTGTACGCCCTCAGCACTCTCTGCGACGAGGGCCACTGCTACGCGACCCAGGAGCAGTTGCTCCAGCAAGCGTCCGAGCTGCTTGAGGTTCCCGCCGATGCCTGCGGAGCCCAGCTGGAAGCCCTGCTGCGCCAGAACGACTTGGTGGCCGAGGACGACGCGGTCTATCTGCCTCCCTTCCTCCACGCAGAGACGGGCATCGCTAGTCGCATCCATAGGCTCCAGACCACACCCCAGGACCGTCTGGGCGCCTTCGCCACCGTGGACTGGGATCGCGCCTTCTCCTGGCTCGACCGCCTCTCCGCCATAGCCCTGACGCCCCAGCAGAAGGCCGCCATTCGCATGGCCCTGACCGAACGGGTCAGCATCCTCACCGGCGGCCCCGGCACCGGCAAGAGCACCATCGTGGCTGGCATAGTGCAGCTTCTGCGGGCCAAGGAGCGGTCGGTGCTGTTGGCAGCCCCCACCGGCCGCGCCGCCAAGCGACTGACGGAGACTACCGGAGTGGGGGCCAAGACCATCCACCGCCTGCTGGAGTTCCAGCCGGCGGCTGGGTACCGCTTCCTGCGCGACCGCGACAACCCTCTGGACGCTGACATCCTCATCGTGGACGAGGCCTCGATGATCGATGTTCTGCTGATGAACCATCTAGTGGCAGCCGTGCCGCCCGGCGGCCACCTGCTGCTGGTGGGCGACGTTGACCAGCTTCCCTCCGTGGGGCCTGGCAATGTCCTGCGCGACCTGATCGCCAGCCGACGGGTGCCCACCACCAGGCTTGACACCATCTTCCGTCAGAGCCCGGACAGTTTCATCATCGTGAACGCCCATCGCATCAACCAGGGCGAGATCCCTCTCTTCGAGCGTCACTCCCGCGACTTCTTCCTCTTCCCGGAGCGAGACGCACGCCGAGCCGCCGAGCGCGTGATCGAATTGGTGACGCGACGCATCCCGGCCCGGTTCGGCTTCGACCCCATGGACGACATCCAGGTGCTGGCCCCTATGCATCGTGGCGCTGCCGGCGTGGGTGAGCTCAACGAGCGACTTCAGGCCGCCCTGAATCCTCCTAGCCCTTCTCGTGCTGAGCGCAGGCACGGTCATCGCGTCTTCCGGGTAGGCGACCGGGTGATGCAGATCAGAAACAACTACGACCGCCAGGTCTTTAACGGCGACCTGGGCCGCGTGGCCGGGATAGACCTCGAAGAAGGCCTGATCGTAGTCTCGTTCGACGGCAGGCCCGTCGCCTACGACTTCGTCCAGCTGGACGAGCTGGCGCACGCCTATGCCCTGAGCATCCATAAGTCCCAGGGCTGTGAGTTTCCGGTGGTGGTCGTGCCGTTGTTGACGCAGCACTACGTTATGCTTCAACGTAACCTGCTCTACACCGCCGTCACCCGCGCCCGGGAGATGGTAGTCCTGGTGGGAGACCGGCGCGCCATCGCCATGGCCGTGCGCAACAACCGCGTCGCCCAGCGCAACACCCGCTTGGCGGACCGGCTGCGAGCCCTCGAGACCCGATAGGGCTTAGCCCAGCAGCAGAAGCGGCCTTGCCGGGCGGGGGAACCAGACGGAGGCTGCCCAGCGCCGAGGCCAGCCCTGACCGGCCTTCCCCCTACAGGCCTTTCACGCTGACCGTTGCCACGGCGTGCCTCGGGTCGAGGCCCAGGCCCTGCTCTGGTCGACCTCCGACCCACGCCCAGCGGCGGCGACAGCAGCACTCTGGCGTCACTCCACCCGCCACAGGTATAATGGGATGCGCTCTTCGCCCACTATCGGGCGTCTATCTCTCACAGGGACTCTGGACCCCCTATGCGCTGCCCCGAATGCGGCTACCCCAACCGAGAGGGCGCGGTGGCCTGCGAGCACTGCCGCGCCCGCCTCCGGCTGCCCTGCCCACGCTGCGGCTTCGGCCTGGATGGGGATGCCACCGCCTGTCCCCGATGCGGCCAGTCGGTGGTCAGCGGCCGCCCGGCTCGCTCTGCCCTGGGGCGGGAGCTGTACGTGCTGGCGGGCAGGTATCAGGTTCTGCAGCAAGCCTCTCGCAGCCGCACCTCGGCGGTCTATCGCGCGCTTGACCTCCAGTCAGGGCACACGGTGGCCGTCAAGCGCCTGGACCTCGTGGCCCTGGTGACCGCCGAGGAGAAACGGACCGCCCTGGCCAACTTCCTCCGCGAGGTCTCTGCCCTAGAGACTCTCCGCCACCCTGGCGTGGTGCCCATCCTCTCCCACTTTCGGGATAAGGATTCGGTGGGGGTGGTCATGCCCTGGATCGAGGGTGAGACTCTTCAGGAGATCTACCGGCGGGGGCCGTTGCTCGAGCCACAGGTGCGAGCGTTGGGAGCTCAACTGGCGGACGCCATCGCCTTCCTTCACTCCCAGGAGCCGCCCGTCCTTCTTCGCGACCTGAAACCGTCGCACGTGATGGTCACCAAGCGGGGAGACGCCATCCTCCTCGACCTGGGCCTCTCTCGTCACTTCAGGGCCGGCCAGTCGCGCGGGGAGGCCAACCGCGGCACCCCTCCCTTCGAGGCACCCGAGCAGGCAGCCGAGGCCTATGCCGGGCCTGAGTCCGACATCTACGCTCTGGGCACTCTGCTCCTGCTGCTGGCCCGTGGTCCTAAGGACGGTCGCGGTGCTCCCGACCTGTCTCCCACTCTCCGCCGGGCTCTGGCGCGCGCCCGCCGCCAGGACCCGGCCAAGAGGTACCCCAGCATGGCCCACTTGCGTCGGGCGCTGGCGCCGGCTGACGACGCCCAGCCGGCGGCAGCGCCGGCGACGGCTCCCAGCGGCGATACCGTGACTCCGGCTCCCGCGCCCGCAACCCCGGCCAGGCCGGCGGCAATGCCAGACATCACCGTGGTTACCAGGCGCCTGCGCATCGTGCGGAGCCCCAAGCGGCGTCAGGTGGGCTACCGCCTCCGCCTCCGCAACAACCTGCAGCGGGTAGTCACGGCCCAGGTACGCACGGCCGTCCCCTGGCTCACGCCTGCCTCGGACACGATCGAGCTGGACCCAGACGCAGAGGGCAGCGTGCTCATTCGGGCGAATCTAGACCAGATTCCCGCTCACACCTCCCGGGTGCCTCGAGCGGTGCTGGTGATCGCCGCAGGCCGGCACTGGGTGCCGGCGGAGGTGGTCGAGCCCGCCCCTGAGCTAGAGCTGGACCGTCAGGCTTTGGACTTCGGGCTGGTTGGGCCCGAGGGCGCCACGCAACCCATCACTGTGAGCAATGCCGGCGGGGGGCAGCTCTCCGTTCATCTGAGCACCGCCGTTCCTTGGCTGCAGGTGTCCACTTCCGACGTCAGGCTGGAGGCGGGCCGATCAGCCACCGTTCAGGTCCGACTGACCCCCGAGGCTCCTGAAGAGGGGGGCACATTCACGCGCGCTCTGCTGGTGGATAGCGATGCAGGCCAAGCTTATGCTGACGTCTCCTTCAGCCGAGGCCGCCCCGAGCTCTGCGTCCAGCCCGAAGCCCTGAGCTTCGGCGCGGTCCGCCACCCGGAGGCAGCCCAGGCGGAGTTGATCGTGGCTAACCCCGGCTCCGCACCCCTCACCGCCCGCATCCGGTCCGCCGACGACGCCATCACCGTCATCACCCCCGAGGTGACCGTTCCCCCGCGGCAATGGGTGCGGGTCTCAGCCCGGCTGGATACCGGCTCTCTCAAGCCCGGCAGATTGACGCTGCCGTCCGCCATCCGCATCACCAGCCCGGTCGGGAACCGCCAGCTGGCCGCCGAGGTCGAAGTCATCCGGCCTCTGCTGGCGGTGGCGGACAATGACCTGGACTTCGGAGCTCTCGGGCCCCATGAGGTAGCGAGAGCTCAGCTCTCGCTGGTGCTGTCCAACCGAGGGAACGAAGCGCTCACCTTCAGGCTGGTGCCCCAGGTGGTCTGGATCGCCGCCAGGCCGGCCGAGGGCAGCCTGAGGCCCGGATCGAGCACCGTGGTCACCGTGTCCCTCACCGAGGCAGCAACCGAGCAGCCCGGAGCTCACCAGGCCAGCCCAGCCCTGGCTGTGCGCAGCGAGGGGGGCAACATCGGCATCGCCGCTCGCTACAAGCTCGTCAAGCCCGTGCTCGAGGTAGAGCCAGCCTCCTTGGACTTCGGAGTGATCCCAGAGCAGGGCGTAAGCGAGCGTCATCTCACCATCGCTAACAGCGGTACCGGCGACCTGCACTGGAGCGCCACCACCGATGCCCCCTGGGTCGAGCTGAGCCCCTCCTCGGGCGTGTGCCCGGAAGGAGAGACGACCTCTCTGACGGTGCGCGCCTACGGGCTGGCGGTCCCATCGGGCACCCATCAGGCCCGCGCCCTCCTGACCTTCCACGGGCCCCACAACAGCCGACCGGTTCCGGCCACCGTGGCGTTCTCCCAGCCTATCCTGGCTGTCGAGCCTGTTCTGAGCCTTCCCGACAGCGTGGACTTCGCCCCCGTCCAGGGGCAGCTCATCTTGTTCAACCGGGGAGTGGGAGAGCTGCGGGCCGCGGTAGCTTCATCGGTGCCTTGGGTGTCCGTTTTGGACCCCGAGGTCTCTATAGCCAGCGGCCGATCTGAGACTGTCGCCATTGCCGCCCAGCCTCCCCAGGACATGCACCCGGGTGAAGTGACGCTGCCGGGCGCATTGTTCGTGTCCTCCAACGGTGGCGAGGCCGAGGTCGAGCTCCGGCTGCGGGTAGTGGCGCGTCCCCAGATCGAGCTGACCCCGGACCGATTGGTCTTGAAGCCGGGGATGGAAGGCATTATCATCGTCCGGAATGCCGGCCGGGCGACGGCAGACGGCATAGCGCAGGCCTCGGCTGCCTGGCTGAGCGTCCGGCCCAGGCAGCTTACCATCAGGCCGGGCCATCGGGCCCGGCTCAGAGTGGTAGCGGAGAGCCCGCCGGCGGGCCAGGAGATTGGAGCAGTGGTTGTCGTGGCGATCGGCGAATGGAGGGGAGAGGTTGAGGTGGTGATCACCGAATGAGCCTGCCGCAGGCTGTCTTGTTCGATTTCGATGGCACTCTGGTGCACATCACTATTGACTTCCAGGCCATGCGCCAGGGTGCCGTGGACGTTATCCACCGCTATGGCGAGACGGCAGAGGGCGGCAGCCGGTTCACCCTGGAGCTAGTGGAGTCGGTTCGCGACCGCCTGGCCGCCCGAGACGAGGCCATCGCCGCTGCTTTCCAGCGGGACGCCCTGGCCAGCATACGTGAGGTGGAGCTCATGGCGGCCCGGGATGCCCGACCCCTACCAGGAGTTCCGGAGACGCTGGCCTGGCTGCGGGCTCGGGGCATCAGGCTGGGCATCGTCACCCGGAACTGCCGACCAGCAGTCCTA
The DNA here is from genome assembly GCA_013178015.1 of Anaerolineae bacterium. Taxonomy (NCBI): domain Bacteria; kingdom Bacillati; phylum Chloroflexota; class Anaerolineae; species Anaerolineae bacterium. The sequence continues at coordinate 14,886 of JABLXR010000020.1, read as the reverse complement.
GAAGTGGCAGTGCGGCACGGTCTGCCCTTCGACGTGCTCCTCAGTCGCGACGACGTCCGCCACGTCAAGCCCAATCCCGAGCACCTTCTGGAGGGGCTAAGGTTGCTAGGCGCCTCCCCAGGCTGCTCCATCATGGTGGGAGACCATCCCACCGACATCCAGGCTGCCCAGGCAGCGGGGATGGTCTCGGTGGGGCTCACTACTACCAGAGCGGCAGAGGCTTTCGACGTGACTCCCGACTTCATGATAGATCGTATGGATTCCCTCATCGGGTTAGTGAATAATGGCAGCTGGCGTGTGGTTGCGGAGAGCAGGAGTAAGCGAGATGGGTGATCTGGCCGGTTGGCGCGATGCTTCCATAGTGCTTCTGGCTCTGGAGTTCTTCCTGGTCGGTCTGCCCATGCTAGCGGTCGGCTACTTCGCCGTCCGCTATCTGCGGGGTTTCCGGCACTGGCTGGCCATCAACTTCCCCGTCTGGCAGGTGGCAGCCGTGCGCGGGCGAGACTACGTGGAGCAGTACGTGGGATACGCGGCCGCCCCGTTCGTTGCCTTGGCGGCCCTGGCGTCGGCCATCGCCACCGTCGCCTCCCTGGTAAGCTCCCCGCGAAGCAGAGTCTGGAGGTCGTACCGTGGGTAAGGTGGGAGCTAAAAGCATTCTCGTCGGTGCCATCATCGGCGGGACCCTGGGCGCCCTGCTGGGCGCCGTGGTCGCTTCTCGGCGCTCGGGGAGCAGGAAGCCCGCCGGCCCCAGCGCCACCGACATCACCGGCATCGGCATGACGGCGTTGGCTCTGGCCAAGCAGGTGATAGACGCCTTCGGCTAGATCGGGCAGCCGGCGCCCACCGGCCAGGCCTTGGCGGCGGGCACCGTGACCGCCCCCGCCGGGCTCCCATACGGCCTGGCCTCACAGCTTGGCATGCGGCCGCAGTCAGGGGTGGTGTGGTTGAGCCCCTTGCCCTTACACAACGGCGGGCGCAGCTCGGGGGGGGAACGGAGAGAAGCCGCAAGGGGCGAGGGGCCGAACGCCGAGCCCGAGGGGTAAAGCGATCGCTGTCGGCCCCGTCCGCCGGCTGTATCTACTGCGGGGCAGATGCACCGCCAGTCATCGCGTAGCCCCCATAGTCGAGGGGATACTGAGGGTCGCGCTGCAGGAGGCTAGTCGTGTATGAGATCGTGGGTAAGGAGCAGCTCGCTCCGGTGACCACCCTACTCCGCGTCTCTGCGCCCGAAGTCGCGCGCAAGGCCCAAGCAGGGCAGTTCGTCATCCTCATCGCCATTGAGTCCGGCGAGCGCATCCCTCTCACCCTGGGCGACTGGGACCGGGAGAAGGGCACCGTTGACCTCGTCTTCCAGCAGGTGGGCAAGACCACCGCCCTGTTGGCGACCTTTGAGCCGGGCGACTCGCTCTACGCCCTGACCGGCCCTCTGGGACGGCCGAGCGAGATTCAGCATTACGGCACCGTGGCCTGCGTGGGAGGAGGAGTCGGCATCGCCGCCGTCTACCCCATCGCCCGTGCGCTACGCTCAGCCGGCAACAAGGTGCACACCATCATGGGCTGCCGCAGCAAGGACCTGATCTTCTGGGAGGAGAAGATGGCCGCCCTTAGCGACGAGCCTCTGGTGTGCACCGACGACGGTTCCTACAAGCGCAAGGCCTTGGTCACTGAGCCCCTAGCCGAGCTGCTCGAACGCGAGCGCGTCGCCCGCGTCTGGGCCGTCGGCCCAGCCATCATGATGAAGTTCAGCGCCTTGACCTGCAAGCGTTACGAGACACCCGTCATCGTCAGCTTGAATAGCATAATGGTGGATGGAACGGGGATGTGCGGCGCCTGCCGGGTCGAGATCGGGGGCGAGACGCGTTTCGCCTGCGTGGATGGGCCTGAGTTCGACGGGCACCTGGTCAACTGGGATCTGCTGCTCGAGAAGCAACGGCTCTACCTGGACAGCGAGCGACTTGCCCTGGAACGGTTCCGAGAACAGCAGTGCGCCTGCGGCAGCCGCAAGGAGGGCGCTCATGAAGCCGCGTGATTTGCCCCGACAGGAGATGCCGGAGCAGGACCCCATCGTGCGCCGCCACAACTTCGAGGAGGTCGCCCTAGGCTATACGGCCGAGATGGCCCAACTGGAAGCCGAGAGGTGCCTCCAGTGTCGAAGGCCTGGCTGCATCGAAGGCTGCCCGGTCGAGGTGCCCATCCCCGAGTTCATTCACGCCCTTTGCAGGGGTGACATGCCGGAGGCGAGTCGGATCCTGAAGAGCCGCAACAATCTGCCTGCCATCTGCGGCCGGGTCTGCCCTCAAGAGACGCAGTGCGAAATGACCTGCGTTCTGGCGCGGAGGGGGCAACCCATTGCCGTGGGCAGGCTGGAACGGTTCGTCGCCGATTGGGAGCGCCAGTACGGGGTCCAGTCGGTGGAAATCGCCCCTCCTACGGGTAGGAGCGTAGCAGTCGTCGGGTCCGGGCCCGCTGGATTGACAGCAGCAGCCGATCTAGCTCGCGCCGGTCATTCGGTGGTGATATACGAAAGCCTTCACCGGCCGGGCGGAGTGCTCATGTACGGCATCCCCGAGTTCCGGCTTCCCAAGGACGTAGTGGATGCCGAGGTCCAATTCGTGCAGAGCCTGGGGGTGGAGATACGCCTCAACTCGGTAGTGGGCCGGCTCTACACCATAGACGAACTCCTCCGGGAACATGATGCCGTCTTCCTCGGTACCGGCGCCGGGTTGCCCATGTGGATGGGCATTCCGGGGGAGAATCTAAACGGCGTCTTCTCGGCCAACGAGTTCCTCACCCGCGTCAATCTCATGAAGGCCTACCTCTTCCCCGAGTACGACACACCCGTCTACGTGGGCAGACGGGTGGCCGTGATCGGTGCTGGCAACGTGGCTCTGGACGCCGCCAGGACTGCTCTCCGCCTCGGGGCCGACGACGTCCGCATCGTGTATCGCCGATCCGCCCAGGAGATGCCCGCCCGGGCTGAGGAGGTCCATCATGCCCGCGCCGAGGGCATAGCGTTCGACTTCCTGGCCACCCCGATCATGATCCACGGCGATGAGAAGCAGAAGGTCACCGGCATGCGAAACGTGCGCATGCAGCTGGGCGAGCCGGGGCCCGACGGCCGGCGGGTCTGCTACCCGCTGGAAGGCACCGAGTTTGACATGGAAGTGGACATGGTGATCATGGCTCTGGGTACCCGCCCCAACCCGCTCGTCTTCTCTGAGGCAGCCGGCCTTGAGCGCTCCCGTCGCGGCACGGTGGAGGCCGACCCCACCACCGGACGCACCACCCGGGAACGCGTCTGGGCGGGGGGAGACGTGACCACCGGGTCGGCTACCGTCATTTCAGCTATGGGCGCCGGGAAACGAGCCGCCGCCGACATTGACGCCTATCTCAGCGCCGTCAGCCCCGTCTGGGCCGGTGCGGAGGAGATCGTCCGTTGACCATGAGCGCTGGCAGCCCCGCGCTGTGGCTGCACGGTCAGCTTCACCAGGACAGCGCCCTTTCGCGTAGTGCTGCTGCCCAACTGGGCGTGCAGCACCTAGTCTCGGCGGGCTCTCCTGATGAGGTAGCGGCCGTCAGGGACCAGGGGCTGGAGCCCTGGCTGTGCCTGGGGGCCTTCACCGTCGCCGAGAACGAGGCCCACCTTCTCTGCCAATCCCTCGAGGGCAGGCAACGTACCTGGTTCTCGTCCGGTTGCCCCAGTCACCCCGTCCTCCGCCAGCGCCTGCTGGACCGGGTCCGGGACATGGCCGGCTGGGGGGCTGCCGGGCTCCTCCTGGACGGCATTCGCTTCGCTTCGCCCTTCGAGGGAGCAGAGACCTTCCTCACCTGCACCTGTCGCTGGTGTGCCGCCCTAGCCTCCGACAAGGGTCTGTCGCTGGATCGGCTGGCCGAGGGATTGCGGCGGCTCCGCGATCGTCTCGCCAGCCTGACCGCAGACGCCCTGCGCCGGTCCCTTCCCGGCTTACGAGCCCCCGTCGACCTCCTGGCGTTCCTGGATGCGAGCGAGGAGGTTGGGCAGTGGCTGCAGTTCCGCGCCGATGTCATCAGCGAGGCAGTGACCGAGGTGCGGGCCGTGCTCCGGGCGACCGCCCCGGAGATGCGTTTGGGAGCCTACGTCTTCACCCCTTCACTCGCTCCCCTGGTGGGACAGGACTACGCCCGGCTGGGGACCAGCCTCGATGTCCTAGCGCCCATGATATACCGACTGGGCCAAGGGCCTGCCTGTCTCGCATCCGAGGTCACTGGATTAGGCACGCTGTTGGCGGCCGCGCCGCCGGCGGACCGGGATCAGGCGGTTTTGCGATTCCTGGGCCTAGAGGCTGCCAGCCGACCCGGTGCTCCTCTAGACCAAGGCCTGACTCTCGATGCGGTGAGTATCGAGGCGGGACGCGCTAGAGCCCGCCTCAGTGGCCGGGCCGAGCTGGTCCCCATCCTGTGGCTGGACGATCCCGAGGTGGCCGCCGCCACCGCCGCCGCTCTCACCGCAGCACCTGAGGGTGTCTCGTTCTTCGCCACCGGAGACTCCCGCTTCGCCAGGCTGAGGGAAGCGCGGGACTTCCTGGCCGGGCTGCCATCCCTGTCTTGAGCGACCTCGCGTCGCCTCGCCTCTGGCTGGCACCGGCGGCCTCGCGAGTCCCCATCTTCTCCCCCTCCCGGCGGCAGGTGCTACGGGGCCTGGCCACCGCCATCGTGGGGCTGGCTGCCGGAGTGCACCCAGAGCCATTGGTGTCCCTGGGTCCGCAGCAGGCGGTTCGCGGCTGCAACCCCATTCTGGGCGTCCACACTCGGCTCACCGACGAGGTGGAGGAGTGGAAGATCAAGCGCACCCTGGAGATGGTGCGCGAGATGGGGGCCCACTGGGTAGTGGAGTACTTCCCCTGGGCCTACGTAGAGCCACAGCCGGGGCGGTTCTCCTGGGCTCACGCCGACCTCACGGTGAAGCACGCCGCCCGCCAGGGGCTCAAGCTGGTGGCCCGCCTGGGGTACGTCCCCCAGTGGGCCCGCCCGACCGGTTCCGCTTCCTCTTACCTCGATCCCGACCACTATGACGACTTCGCCCGTTTCTGCTCCCGGTTCGCTCAGCGCTACCGGGAGGAGGTGGCTCACGTTATCGTCTGGAACGAGCCTAACCTGGCCCTAGAGTGGGGTTTCCGGCCTCCCGATCCCGCGGGCTATGCTGAGCTACTGCACCTTTGCTACGGAGCCATCAAGGCCGAGGCGCCCGAGACGGTGGTCCTCGGCGGCGCCTTGGCGCCCGTCCCGGCGCCGCTGGACGACCCCCAGGCCATGGATGACCTCACTTTCCTGGAGAGGGCCTGCGCCGTCGGCGCCTGCCAGAGCATGGATGCGCTGGCGGTGCATGCCTACGGCTGGGCCTCCCCACCGGAAGACGATCCGGAGCCGGGCCGGGTCAACTTCCGCCGCGCCGAGCTCCTGCGCGCAGCCCTGGGCCGACTGGGCTACACGGGGATGCCGGCGTACGTCACCGAAGCGGGGTGGAACGACCATCCCAGATGGACGAGAGCAGTGAGTCCGGCTCTCCGCCTGGACTACACTGTGCGGGCCTATGAGTTCGCCCGTCATCGCTGGTCCTGGTGCCCCATGGTCGCCACGTGGGCCTTCCGCTTCCCCTGGCTCCAGCATTCCTACCAGGACTACTTCGCCTTCGTGACCCCCGGCTTCCAGCCCCGGCCGGTGTACGATGCCGTGCGTCTATACGCCCACCAGTGCCGATAGCCAAGGCCGTCGCCTCCGGCTATAATCCGTCCATGCGCCGATGGGCCCTCGTACTGATCCCGATCTTGCTCGTGCTCGTGTTGGGGATGGCCGTCTCCGACCGTAGCCGGGATCACTCGCTGGATCTAGTGAGGCAGAGGGGGACTCTGCGCGTAGGGATGGATGCCTCCTTCCCCCCTTTCGAGGTCGTCAATGCCGTCGGCGAGCTGGAGGGACTGGATGTGGACCTGGCGCGGCTGCTGGCGCGGGAGATGGACCTGAACCTGGACATCGCCAACATCGCCTTCGACGGCCTGTACGAAGCCCTATCGTGCGGGGAGGTTGACCTGCTCCTTTCCGCCCTTCCGTACGACCCCCTGCGCACGGGCGACGTTCGGTACAGTGCTCCCTACTTCACCGACGGCCTCCAGTGGCTGTACCGAGTGGACTCCTGGGCCGCGGACCCGGACGCATTCGAGGGCGAGGTGCTGGCCGAGGCGGGGAGCGAGGCCGCCCGCCTAGCCCGGCAGAACTGGCCCAGGGCTCGGGTCACCGAGGTGTTGTCGGAGCAGGATGTGGTGCTGCAGCTGACCGAAGGGGCCGAGGCAGGCATCGTCACCCGCGTCTCCGCTTGCAGCTTCGGCCTTCCCCATGACGGGATCGCCTTCGGGCCGCTGATCTCCGAGGTGCCGTACAGCGTAGTGGCACGAGCAGGCGATACCGCTGTGGCCGAGGCCGTGGCCGACGCCCTGGACGAGGTGATGGCCAGCGACGACTATCGGGCGGCGGTGGTGTATTGGTTGGGAGAGGGTTGTTGGCGCGAGCCCAGATAGACCCGGCGAGGCAGAACCGGCTTCTGTCGACCGCCCGTGAGATCGTGGAGCGTTTCGGCGCCCGTCCGGCGGGGTCGCCAGCGGAGAGGCAGACAGCAGAGTACGTGCGAGACCGTCTGGACTCGGCCGGGGTTCAGGCAGACCTGCAGCCGGTCGAGGTCGCCACTCAGCCTCACCTGCCCCAGATCATCGCCTACGGCCTGTTGGTGTCAGCCTCCATCATCCTGACCTACTCCGCCCCCTTGGCGGCCGCCGCCGCCCTCGCTGGGGTGAGCATCCTCGCCACTGAGGCTGCAGCCATCCCGGCTCTATCGCGGTGGCTGCCTCGCGCCCGTTCGCACAACGTGATCGGCAGGCGGGCGGCCAATGGCTCTCCCCTGCGGGCCATAGTGTTCGTGGCCCACCTGGACACGGCCCAGCCTACGCTCTTCAGCGCGCCCCGGGCGGCCCTCATCCAGCGCCAGGCTCTTCTCTTCGCCTTCAATGCCGGTGTGATCATCTTGGTGCTGGCCGTGGTCGCCGTCTTTAGCCCTCTCTCGGGGTTCGTCTGGGTGGCGTTTGCGGCCGGGCTCTACCTTATCTTCCACCTGGGGGTGCTGGTTCACGGGGTGCTGAACCTACCCCGGTCCCCCGGAGCCAACGACGGTGCCTCGGGGCTGGCCGTGCTCATCGAGTTGGCAGAGACGCTGCCTCGCCTAGAACAGACAGAGACCTGGATCGTGGCCACCGCCGGTCACGAGACTGGCATGGCCGGGCAGCGAGCGTTCCTGGCCTCCTTCCGCCTGCGACAGGCGAGCACACTGCTCGTCAACCTGGCTGGCGTGGGCAGCGGAACGGTCACCATCAGCCTGATGGAAGGGATGGTGCGGTCGGTCCCCGTCCCCAGGAAGGTGCTGGGTCTGGCGGGAGATGTCGTGGCCGAGCTCGGGCTGCCCGTGCGGGCCCGCCCCTATCAGGACTCCAACAGCGCCGCCTACCTGGCCCTGCGCTCCGGCATGCCCGCCGTCACCGTGCATGCCCTCGACCGCAGGGGAGCCGTGCCCAACCGGCACTGGATCACGGACACCCCGGACCGGCTGGAGCCTTCGACCCTGGAAGTAGCAGCACAACTGGCTCAGGGCCTAGCCGCCAAGCTTGACGAGGAGCTCCTGACGGCCGGAAGACTAAGGATGGAGGGTTAGGTTGACCCAGACTCGACGCGAGATCATGCAACAGCCCGAGGTGCTGCGCCGGGTGGTAACGCAGAACTGGCAGCGCGCTCGGGAGTGTGCCGCCGCCATCGCCTCAAGCGGCATCAGGTTCGCCCTCATCGCCGCCCGCGGCACCTCGGACCACGCCGCCACCTACGCCAAGTACCTGTGGGGCTCCGCCAACCGCCTTCCTGTGGCGCTGGCCGCCCCGTCGCTGTACACTTTCTACCAGTCCCCCCCTCGACTCGACGGAGCTCTGGTGGTGGGCATCTCCCAGTCCGGAGCCAGCACCGACATTGTCACCGTGCTGGAGGACGCGCGTTCCCAGGGAGCCCTGACCCTGGCCGTCACCAACGACGAGGACTCGCCCTTGGCACGCGCCTGCCAGTTTGTGCTGCCCTGCCTGGCCGGCGAAGAGAAGGCAGTAGCGGCCACGAAGACCTACACCTCCCAGCTGGCCTGTGTGGCCCTGCTTTCGACCGCCCTGTCCGGCGACAAGGCGCGCCAGGCGGACATCGAGCGGATACCCGACGCCGTCGCCCAGGCCCTCGACCTTGAGGACCAGGTACGAGCGTCCGCGGAGCGCTATCGGTACATGGAGTCAGCCCTGGTCCTGAGTCGAGGGTACAACCTGGCCACGGCGGCGGAGATCGCCCTCAAGATCAAAGAGCTCACCTACAGCCACGTTCAGGCCTACAGCACCGCCGACTTCATGCACGGCCCTCTGGCCACCGTAGACGAGGGTTTCCCCGTGATAGCGGTAGCATCAACCGGTGCTCTGTATCACAACCTCCTGTCCTCTATCAAGACGGTAAAGGACCGGCAGGCCGAGGTGGTGGTGATCTCCGACGCGGACGAGGCCCTAGCCCTGGGTCGGGTGGCGCTGAGGGTCCCCTCCGTGCCCGAGTGGCTCAGCCCCATAGTCAATATCGTGCCCGGGCAGTGGCTGGCCCACCATCTGGCGCTCACCAAGGGGTTCGATCCCGACAGCCCGCGAGCGCTCACCAAGGTGACGCTCACCATATGAGCGCAGCCATCCAGCGCTCTGACCTTGTCATCCGCCCATTCCGGCCCGCGGACGCCCAGGCCATCGAGGACATCGCCGCCGCTGCCTGGACGCCCATCTACGCGCATTTCGCATATCTCCAGGAGCAGGCCCTGGGCGAGGTGGCACGTCGGTCGAGCGTCGAGAACAAGCGGGAACAGGTGCGGTCCTTCGCCCGCGACCACCCTGGATGGACTCTAGTGAGCGAGGTAGGCGGGCGAGTGGTTGGGTTCATCACCTTCACCCTCGATCGCGAGCGGAGGATCGGCACCATTGGCAACAACGCGGTGGACCCGGAGTTCTGCGGCCGCGGGATCGGCAGCGCCCAGTACCGGGCGGTGTTAGACGTCTTCCGCCGCGAGGGCATGCGCTTCGCCACCGTGGTGACCGGGCTGGACGAGGCTCACGCCGCTGCCCGCCGCGCGTACGAGAAGGTCGGTTTCGTGCCCGTGCTCTCCAGCGTCGAGTATATGATGAAGCTGTAGCGGCCGGGCCGGCGCGGCGAGGGCCGGAGGCGGCATGGCGACGACTGAAGTGGCCCCCAACTGGTGGCCCCGGTTCTTCACCGTGTGGGCCAGCCAGGCTGTCTCCATCGTGGGGAGCTCGGTGGCTGGGTTCGCCCTGGTGTGGTGGCTGACCACGACCACCGGTTCCGCCACCGTTCTGGTCGCCTCCGCCCTGGCCACCACTCTCCCCCAAGTGCTCTTGGGGCCGGTGGCGGGGGCGCTAGTGGATCGCCTGGACCGGCGCGCGGTGATGATGGCGGCCGACGCCGCCGTCGCCCTGGTGTCGGCTTGGCTCGCCTACTTGTTCTGGTCGAGCCAGGCCCAGTCTTGGCACGTCTTCGTCATCATGGCGGCGCGAGGCCTGGGCGGGGCCTTCCACTTCGCCGCCATGCAGGCCTCCACCACGCTGATGGTGCCCGGCCGGCACCTCTCGCGCGTGGCCGGGCTGAATCAGACAGTGCAAGCATCCATGGCCGTCCTCTCGCCGCCCCTAGGAGCCCTCCTCCTCTCCATCACTTCCATAGCCAGCATCATGGTTCTGGACGTGGCCACCGCTGCCATCGCCGTTGCCCTGCTGGCCTGCGTGACCGTTCCCCAACCGTTACGCGAAGACCTAGCAGCCCCGGTCGCCTTGAGGCCTACGCTGCTGTCCGATCTCAGGGCCGGCATGCGCTACGTGCTGGAATGGCGGGCGCTGGGCCTTCTCATGGCCACCGCTGCCCTACTGAACGCGGTCATCAACCCGGCCATGTGGCTGCTGCCCCTCCTAGTCACTGACCACTTCGCTGGCGGCCCCGGTCACCTGGCCACTCTGGAGTCCGCCTTTAGCCTGGGCATGGTCGGCGGCGGCTTGCTGCTCGCTGCCTGGGGCGGCTTCAGGAGGAGGATGTTGACCGTTCTGCTGGGCCTACTTGTCGCCGGGATGTTTCTGCTCACGGTGGGGCTGGCGCCCAGTCAGCGGTTCTGGCTGGCGGTCGTAGGCATGGCCGGATTCGCCTTCGTCAACCCGCTGATCAACGGGCCCATAGTCGCTATCCTGCAGGCCACCGTGGATCCCGCCATTCAAGGTCGGGTGATGACCTTCGCTCTCAGCCTGGCCCATGCGGCCACCCCGCTAGGGCTCATGATCTCGGGCCCTCTCGCCGATGCCGTCGGAGTGAGGCCCATCTACGTTGCCGGTGCCACAGTGTGCCTAGCTTGTGGACTGACAGGCTTCCTGGTGCCGGAGCTCCTCCGCTTCGAAGACGGCAGCGGCCCTCCGCCCGGCGACGAGCAAGCAGCCGACCGCCCTTCTCCCTAGGCCACTGCTCCTCCCAAAGAGTCCGGCACACTCCGCCGGAGTCAACTCCCATCGGCCGGGCCAAGCCGACCCAGCCAGGCCGCTTCGTGTACCCAGTCGCTCCCTGGCTGTACAGCCTCTCCTAAGCCTGAGTCACCCTCACTGCCGGGCGCGGGACCACGCTTCGGCTTCTAACCAGAATCAAACGAATGAGGCCCAGGTTTCATATACAATGGGTGCATAATAATGTCAGAAGGACGACAGCACATAGTACTAAAGTACTAGCCGTCAACCGGCTTGGGGGAAGTCGTGGCTTACCGGCAGGAGGTGCTTCCGGAGGAGTTCGCCCTGCTATGGTCCCTCGCCATGTATGAGCGGGCTGGCGAGGGGGATAGCTACCAGGTGATCTTCGAAGAGGGTGGCGGCGCCGCCCTGCGCGGTACTAGAACGGGGCACTACTTGGTAGCTGCTCCCTCGAATATGGCTGTCTACCGCCGGCTCCACAAGATGGGCCTGATCCTGCTCCGGGAGCTGGGGCGCATGCCCCCCGTCATCAGGATCACTCCCGCGGGGGTGCGTCACGTCCTCGGCGAGGAAGAGTCCGGGAGAAGTGCCGGGTCTCAGGGGGGTCACTGAGCGGCACCTGCCCGGCAGCGATAGGCGGCCAGCTTAGCGGAGCTCTGCCCCGCTGGGCGAAAGCCCATGCCAGTGCCAGGCGGGCTGTTGGTCGAGCCGGGCCCATCGCCCGAGGTAGTGTAGGCGAGGCTGTCCGTCCAGCGATCTGCGCGGGCACCTGGGTTCATGACCTGTCCCGGGCCTGGGCCGTCTGTGAGGTAGGCACAAGTTGTCGCAACCCGTAGTTCACCGTGACTGCAGCCAGGGTCCCGAAGCCTCTCCCCCACCCTGAGCACCGGGAGCGATGGGCCGGATCGCTTGGAGCACGGTGAACGCCGGTGCCCCATGACCGCGAGTACCTGCGCCGCTGTCTCCCCGACCCGCTCCCCATCCCCTATCGGCACGGGCGGCATGGAGGGCCGAGGCGACCGCGGCCGGTCTCGGATATTGGGTGCCCGCTTCGGTGCGGTCACCCCAGCGAAGCGCATCGGGTCGCCCCGTGCACCCGCGACCCGCGGGAGCGGCCTACAGATCCGCCCATACCTGGCGCAGCTTGCCGCTCACTGGGTCCTGCTGTGGTGGCTCTCCTGCCCTGACGAGACGCACGTTCTCCAGCCCCTGACTGCCCAGCCACGCCCGGAGCCGGCCCTGGACGGCCTCCCAGACCTGCTCTGCATCTCTGTCCGCTTCCGGCAGCAGCCTCAGCCGGAGCTCCGCCGGACCAGTCTGGATAGCCTGGAACCGCTGCACTCCCACTGTCTCCTCGATGACGGTAGCAAGGGCCAGGGGCAGCACCGGCACGGAGCGACCTCCGGCCCCCCGGAATGAAAGGACGTCGGCCTGTCTACCCTGCACCTTGATGGCCGGCAAGGGGTAGCCGCAGGGACACGGCTCTGGCTTGACAGTCACGCTGTCCCCGAGGTCGTACCGGATGATGGGCTGGACGCGATTGGCCAGGTTGGTCAGCAGAACTGTGTGAGACGGTTCTCCCGGCGGCACCGGTCCGTATTGCTTGTCGACCGGTTCCAGCACCACCCAGTCAGCGTGCAGGTGTAGCCACCCCTGGTCGCACCCGAAGGCCATGTAGAGGAACTCCGAGGCCCCGTAGCTGTCGCGCAGACGCGACTGGAAGCCTTCCTCGATCCGCTGACGCATGGCCTCGGTGAAGGACTCCCCAACGCTGGCTACCAGCATCGGCTCGATCGCCAGCCTTCCCGCAGCACGCTCGTCGGCCAGCACCGCCAAGGCGCTGGGGTAACCCAACAGCAAGGTGGGCTGAAAGTCGGTTAGCTGGCTGACCAACTCGTCAATCGGCTGCAGAGCGGAGAAGGACCGGAACATGCCTGCCAGTCGGGGATAGAGCCTTCGGGCCCGCTCAAGCCAGCCGATGCCAGCGAAGTGGCCACCGGCGGCCAGAACCATGGCCCCACGCACCCCGCGGCGGGCCAGCGCCCAAGTCTGAGAGAGTGTGAACCACCGCACGTAGCTTCGTGTCATCACCAGGGCTTGATACACGGCCACAGCGTGAGGGTCGTGGAGGAAGATCCCCGGCACTCCAGTGGTGCCCGAGGAAGTGCACACCAGGTAGCGCCCCAGAAAGGGCTCCCCGACCCGTTCTGCGTCCGAGACGAAGGCCTCCACCCCAGTCCTGGTGACGGCGCGATCGGTGACAGACTCGTCGAACGCGGCCATCAGGTCGGGTTTGGTGACCACCGGCAGGTATCTCAAGTCAATGCACGGCTCGGGGGAGGAGCGGTACAGCTTGCTGTAGAAGGGCGAGGACTGGCGGGCGTGACGAATGAGCTGCGTCAGCCGTGCCTGGCGCCGCGGCGCCCACGATCCGGGAGATGCCTTGCCGACCCTCCAGGCGTCGAAGGCGATCGACAGCGGTCCGTCTGTCGCCCTGGTCGCCATCGAACCCTCCCGAGCGGTCACGTAGCGTTTGCGATGGCCACTGAGCAGAAGAAGGCCCGCGGTTCACTAGGCAGTGCGCCGACGGGCCCCATCCGGTGCCAGCAGTGGGCGAGACAGGACTCGAACCTGTGGCCTCTTCCTTGTAAGGGAAGCGCTCTGACCAACTGAGCTACTCGCCCACAACGTGTAGTAGGTGCGAGGCATCTGGCATACTACCCCTAGTAGGTCACCGCCAGAACATCCGTTCTGACAGCAACGTTACAGCAACGCCGGGGCGAAGGAGGCACCGATGGCGAACCGTGGCCCCGGCGAAGGCACTGTGTTTCAGCGACAGGATGGACGGTGGCAAGCCTCCCTCATGATAGGGCGGAACCGTCGCACTGTCTACGGGAAGACGAAGGCGGAGGCGAGGGCGAAGCTGGCGGAGCTTAGGCGGCAAGCGAGTGCGGGCACCGGGCTCCCCGAGGCCGGACGGCGGACGGTGGCCGACCTGGCGACCGAGTGGCTGGCGGCCGCCGACCTCAAGCCCTCCACCAAGGCCCATCATCAACTGGTGCTCAAGACCTACGTACTGCCCGCTCTGGGCAATGTGCGCCTGAGCCGGCTGGAACCGAGCCACCTGCAGAGGCTCTATGCCGGCCTCAGCCCGTCCGTGGCGGACAAGGCGCATCGGGTGCTGCACCGGGCCCTGGAGGTAGCCGTCCGATGGAAGTGGATCGGCGCCAACCCCGCCGACCGGGTGCTGCGCCCGGCCTACCGGACGGAGCGGCGCAGCCTGTGGACCGCCGACCAGCTGCGCACCTTCGTGGCTGGGACTGAGGGCCACTGGCTGCATCCCTTCTGGTCGCTGGCCATCGTCACTGGCTGCCGTTCGGGCGAGCTCCGGGCCTTGACCTGGGATGAGGTGGACCTTGAGGCCGGCACCATCACCGTGGGCCAGACCCTGCACCGGCTGGATGGGCAGTACATCGTGACGGCACCCAAGAGCGAAGCCTCAGTGCGGACGCTGGCCGTGGGCTCCGAGGGGCTACGGGCGCTCCGCCGCCAGCGGGCACAACAGGCCGAATGGAGACTGAGAGCGGGGCCTGCCTGGGAAGGCACTGACTTCGTGTTCACCACCAGAGCGGGCGCACCCCTACACCGATCGACACCCCTGAACGCCCTCAAGCGGGAGTGCCGTCGCCTGGGAGTGCCCACGCTGGCCGTACACGATCTGAGACACACCAGCGCCAGCCTGCTGCTGTCTCAGGGCCTCCCCGTGCCCCTGGTGAGCCAGCGGCTGGGGCACGCCAACCCCAGCATCACCATGAGCGTGTACGCCCACGTCATCGGTGCCGACGATGGCGCTGCTGCAGCGGCTATCACCAAGGCTTTGGCACGTTAGGGAGGCCACGTGATGAAAGACACTGCCCCTACCCAGAACCGCACGAAAACCCCTCAGAATCGTCGTTCAAAGTGGGATGTGAAAGCCGCTGCGGCCAAGAGTCGGGAGGCCAGGAAAGCGCAACGGGAATGGGCCAAGGCCAACCTACGCCGGGACTTCCTGGACGCTCCTCACTGGGCGGAACTGGCCCGGCAGTACGGCGTGCGCCTGCCTCAGTGGTGGGTGCCCTGCACCCGCAAGCACATGGTTCGCTGGCTGCCCAAGCTGGGATACGACCTGGCCTGGTACCGGGACTGGGCCGGCAAGAGCGACTTGACGTGGTTCATGAAGCGCAACCCCGACTGGCCCCTGCGGGCCTTCGTGGGGCTGCTGCTGGAAGAACGGGAGGCAGAGAGCCTGCCC